>JAJQAD010000232.1 GCA_021204005.1 Clostridiales bacterium | reverse complement strand
AAACATGGAATTTGAAAGCCTTTAAATTAAAGGGCTGAAGATTCCGAGAGGCTATAAAAAACAAAAGGAGAAATAGTAACATGAAAAAAAGTTTTGATTTGGGTTTTCGGGGGTGGATGCTGGTCATCTACCAGTTTATCGCTTTTATGATGTACACTGCGATCAATAATTATCCGTTAAATATTCTGGCGGATATGTATGGCGGAGCCACTCTTATATCCAGAATTTATACAATTGCTACCATTCTGGGGATTGTAGTTCAGCTCTGTATATCCGGCTGGGTTGGCAGAATGAAGAGTGTTAAGCTTTTTGGCTCTGTCCTGGGACTTGTATCATTGATCCTGCTGCTTGGTATTATGCTGCTGCCGTCTGGTGTATTGTGGCTTGCGGCCTATGGCCTGGGGGTAGGCGTAGCGATTATGTATGCTACCTTTGCTCTCAGCATCCTTGTCGGACAGTGGTTCCCTACCAGAAAAGGTACGGTTATGGGTATCGCAACCATAGCGTTCCCCATTGCGAATGGTCTGCTCGGCCCCTTTGCGACAAGAGTTTTCAGCAAAGGCTATCCGGATGTGTTCGGCGCATACCTGCCGTTCTTCATTATCTTTGTCATCGGCTGGGTGATCGGGTTGATTTTTATCAAAGACTTTCCGGAACAGTGCGGCGCATACCGTGACAATGACAAGAATATGACGCCTGAAAAAGCACAGGCCATGATGGCGGAAGACATTGAAAATAAGAAAACCACGGTCTGGAAGCTTGGCGCAACTCTGAAATGTCCTGATTTCTGGTGCATTACCCTGCCGCTGGGTGCTCTGCTTATGTTTTCTGTCGGTATGATGACCCAGACATCCGCGATTATCGGACAGTTTGAGGGACAGCTTGATTTTGTGGGCGGTTACACCGGCATCATGCTGCTGATCTGCATTTTCGGATGCATCGGCAGTTTTATCCTAGGCCTGCTGGATACCAGGTTCGGAACGAAAACGGCAGTTGCTATCGCGGTCTGCATCATGATCATTGCCGGCGTCCTGGGCATCATTCCGAACGCGATTTCATTGCTGCTTTCCATGATCTGCCTGGCATTGTTTATGGGCGCGAGTTCCAACTTTACGGTTTCCACTGCTGCACAGTACTGGCGCCGTGAGGATTTCAGCAGTGTTTATGCTGTGATTAACCCTGTTGCAAATATCGTGTGTGCGTTAGGACCTACCGTAATCGCTATGCTGCTCTATTCTTCGTTGGGATATCAGTCCATCTTTGTTGTGACGTTGATTATCGGTATTATTTCGCTTATCCTTACTTTGCTATTCAAGCCTTCCCGCGTAAAGACCAGGGATGATAAATACAGAACAGCTGCGGGCAAACCGCTCGATGACGCTCTGGTTGGACGGAAATAAGGGTTTTTCAGAACTCATCGAAAGAAAGGATCAAAAGATATGGAAGTACCAAATGAGATTTTTCAGGAAAGGTTAAAATTATTTGAGGATACTGTCGCCTGCAAGCGGACGGATCGTGTGCTGGCGGCGCCGATGATTATGTATCTGCCGATTCTGATGTACGGGGATGTGACGATACAGGATGTCATGATGGACTATTCCAAGGCAGAGCCATCCTTTGTCCGTTATCACCAGGAGTTCCAGCCGGACCTGGCATGGGGACCGCAGTCGATTTATCCCAGCAGCGCTCTGGATGGCCTGGGCTGTCAGGATCTGAAATGGCCGGGAAAGCAGATTGAAGATCCGAATGGCGGATTCCAGGTTCTGGACAGAGAAGACGGTTATATGTCTCCGGATGAATATCTGGAATATGCAGAGGATCCCACCGGATTTATGATCAGAAAAGTTTTGCCGCGCCACTACAGCGCGCTGCAGGGACTGGAGATGCTGGATTTATCAAACGCTATATGGCAGGGAGGATTGTATTCCATGATCCCCGCGGCGCTGCCTCCGGTGCAAAGCGCATTCCAGGCTATGGCGGAGGCCGGCGGAAAAATGATGAAGACGGCGGAAGCCGGCGGTAAGATCATGGGAACCCTGGCGGCAATGGGCTGGCCGAGTGCGACAGATGGAGCATTCAGTGCACCGTTTGATCTGTTTAACGATACACTTCGCGGATTCCTGAATACAACGATGGACATGATCGAGTATCCGGACGAACTTCTGGCCGCTGTGGAGACCAGCACAAAAATGCAGGTTCGGGCGATTAAAAACACATTTGCCACACAGCCTTTTGTCAAGACCGTTACGTTTTTTATTCATAACGGTATGGATATGTTCATGAGCAGGGAGCAGTATCAGACTTTTTACTGGCCGGGTCTGAAAAAATGCATTGAGACCGTGATTGAGCTGGGCGGCACGCCCCACATCTACCTGGAAGATAAGTACGACGATAAGTTGGATATTTTTGCCAATGAGCTTCCTCCGGGAAAATGTATTTTTACACTGATCAATTGTGATATGGAAAAGGCGAAAGAGTTATTTGCGGGAAAGATCTGTATTTCCGGCGGAGTGGACGGGACATTGCTGCAATACGGTACAAAAGAAGCAGTGATTGAAAATGTAAAACGCAGCATTGACATCCTGGCGCCCGGCGGCGGATATTTCTTAAACTGCGACGTGTCTCTGGATGTGGCGAAACCGGAAAATCTCCATGCACTCTTTGATACGGCGAGGAGCTACATGAAGTATTAAACGACGATGCTATTCTGAGGAACGGCAAGAAAACTGAATGCCGGTTTCATACCTTTTTAAACCCTATTCCGAGGCCAGGCTGATGATTTATCAGACCTGGTCTCATGCACTTTTTATCATAAGAAAGACCTTGCTGCTGCAAAGTGTTAAGGTATTGGTTTTCCTAATGATAATAAAAAAGCTGGACTGACGATAGAAATATTGTCTATAATAAATGTATAAAATTTTTGGAAGGAGAATCTGTATGAAGGTATTAGGACTATGTTCCGGAAGGAAAAACGGCAACACGGAAATTATGATGAAGGAACTGTTTATGGCTGTGGAGGAGAAAATTCCCGGAACAGAATGCAAGCTGGTCCGCGTCCAGGAGACGGATATCAATACCTGTGTCGGATGCGAGACCTGTATGGTGAATCATCTGAAGGGCAACTGGGAATTCCGGTGTATTCATAAAAACGGCAGTGATCATTTTTATTTTATTGAACAGCTGATGCGCGAGGCGGATGCTATCGTTGTGTCGAGTCCGGCGTATAATCTGCTTCCGACGGGTCAGCTGATTAAGCTGCTGAATAAAATGCACGCGTCCGGAGATTACCGTGATGTGGTGGAAAAAGAGAACAAGATCGGCGCAGCGTTTTCCATTGGAGGAACGGACTGGACAAACTTTACCCTGAATGTTTGTAAGATGATAGCGATGGAGCTTGCGGGTTCTTATGAGGCTGTGGTAGACGCGGTTCATTTTGATTTTATGCCGTCAAAAGGGGCGGTTTTGCTGGAGGATGATGTGCTGGCCCGTATGCACAAAATGGGGGAGAATATCGCGGAAGCTCTGGTGAAAAAAGAGCAGGGCAAACAGCCGGAGTATGTGGGTACGCCGGGAGTCTGCCCGGATTGCCACGGAAATCTGTTGGAGATTCGCGAAGACGGAATCTACTGTCCTCAGTGCCTGACAAAGGCAACCGTAAGCCTGGTTGACGGGAAGCTGACTGCAGAATTTACGCAGGAAGAAAGAGATAAAAACCGTTGGTCAATCTGGGGCAAACGTCTGCACGATGATAACATCCGAAAAGGACATGCAAAAGCGGCGCAGGGCAAGGATATTATCCGTGAGAAATCAAAGAAATATACGGAATACGAACGTGCAGTAGAATTGCCGGATCCGATCAGATAATTGCAACAGAATAATTCTATGCTAAAAAGGAATGAAATGATAGGAGAAAAATCTTTTCATTCCTTTTTGCAACTTGTATAATAGAGATAAAACTTTAGTAATTCCGCATATTAATTTTGTAGATGTGCTGAATGGTTACGTATGAATATTTTGATAGGGGAGGGCAATATGTACAGTGATAAGACGGTGATTCAAAATCTGCTCCGTGACACGGACATTGCCGGTCTGGACGCTGCCGTGGAGGGCGTTCATTTTTTCAATGAATGCGAACCGCGGATTCTGGATCCGGAGCCGGAGGAGCGGATCATCAAGACGGCCTGCCGCGCCTGTATCGCCAACTGCGGCGTGCTGGCTCATGTGAAAAACGGCCGTGTCGTGAAGCTGGAAGGCAATCCGGAAGACCCGATGAGCCGCGGAAAAATGTGTGCGAAAGGGTTGTCCGGAATTCAGGCGCTCTATAATCCGAACCGGAATAAGTATCCGCTGGAGCGGGTTGGTGAGCGCGCCGGCGGAAAGTGGCGGCGCATCACCTGGGATGAGGCGATTGATAAGATTGCGTTTCATCTGATGGAGACGAGAGAAAAGTACGGCGCGGAGGCGGTTTTCGGCTCCACCGGAGGCGGCGGAAATCCGGAGGTCTGGAGTGTCTGCCGTTTCTGCAACGTGTTTGGTACGCCGAACTGGTTTGAACCGGGCTGCGCGCAGTGTTACCTGCCCCGTGTCCTGGGCTATACGATGATGTACGGCGGCGATGATCCCAGTATTGCGGATTCCAACGCGCTGGAGCTGTATTTCCCGGATGAGACGCCGATTCAGTGTCTGGTTCTCTGGGGGACGGATCCATCTTATTCCTGTCCTTCCAGCGGCGGCCGTATGGTGAATGAGCTGCGGGCGAAAGGGGTAAAGACGGTGGTGATCGATCCCCGCTTTACGCCGGATGCGGCGAAAGCGGATGTGTGGCTTTCGATCCGGCCCGGTACGGATGTGGCGCTGCATCTGACCTGGATCCGCTATATCCTGGACAATAAATTATATGATGAAGAGTTTGTGATGCGGTGGACCGACCTGCCCTATCTGGTGGATGTGGAGACGAAGTTTATGCTCCGCCCGAAGAAAGGGGAGAACGGGGAGCCGGATACCTTTATGGTCTGGGATCGGAAGACGAACTCTATGCAGCCTCTGGAATATCCCTGGAATGAGGATCTGGATCCGGTGCTGGACGGCGAGTTTGTAGTGGACGGAAAAGTTTACAAGACCGGATACCGCCTGCTCTGGGAACGTGTGGAAGAGTGGACCTTAGAGCACGGCGGAGAGATCTGCCGCTTGGAGCCGGAGCGCATCGAGCGGGCGATCCGGATGTATACGGATAACCAGCCCAGCGGTATCGCGCTCGGCGTTGCTACCGATCAGACGCCGAATTCTGAACAGGCGGCAATGGCAGCCTGCATCATTGACTGCCTGATGGGCAATGTGGAGCGTCCGGGTGCCCTGCTGCAGCGTTTCCGCAAGAGCGGGACTTTGAGAATGCCGAACTACCCGGTGCCGCAGGCGGAGAAGCTTCTGCCGGATGAGATGCTGAAAAAACGTCTCGGCGGCAATGAATACAAAGGCTTACATATCTGGTGGGCAGGCCAGCCGACGGCGATTCTGGATGCGGCGATCACAGGGAAGCCTTATCCGCTGAAGATGTGGATCGACCGGTCCGGCAACAAGTTCGGCGTGGTGGCCGACGCTTCCAAGGTAGAAAAGGCAATCGCGAATCTGGATTATGTCGTGCACGCCTATATGTATCCTACATCTTTCTCTGTCTACGCGGATATCCTGATTCCGACGGAAGAGTGGCTGGAGATGGATATGCTGGTGGAGACCTGCAATACCATTGTGGCAAGGCAGGCGACCACACATCTCTGGGAGACCTGTGACGAGGCGCTTTTGTGGTCAAAACTGGCAAAGCGGTGTGCCGAGATGGGACACGAGGGATGTCAGAAGGCATTTGACGCGGAGTTTATGGGAGAAGATCTGGCTTACTGGGATACCATGGAGGAGCTTTTCGACCACTGTGTCGGCAAGATCGGCATGACCTGGAAGGAAGTCAAGGAAAAAGCACCGTTTGAGTATCTGCCCCGGGATGAGTGGCGGAGTTATTACGTGTATAAATGGACGGATGAGAAAACCGGCAAGCTCAAAGGCTTTGACACTCCGTCGAAGAAGATAGAGATTTACTTAGACAGCATGATCACGCTGGGGCGGACGGGACAGCCTTTTGCCAAGTGTGAGCTGCCGCCTGTGGAGGTGGACTACGATCCGCTGCCCTATTATCTGGAACCGCCCGAGGGACCGATTTCTGATCCGGAGCTGGCAAAGGAATATCCGCTGATCATGACCAATGGGAGAGTTCCGTTTTATCACCACTCGACGCTTCGGAATGTGCCGGCGCTTCGCGAGATTTATCCGGTGGCGGAGGTCTGGATTCATCCTTCGGATGCGGAAAAATATGGCGTTGCACCGGGTGACTGGGTCTGGATTGAATCCCTGCGCGGGAAAATCCGGGCAAAAGCCTATGTGACAGAGGGAATCTGTCCGGGAGCGGTTTGTATGGAACGGTTCTGGAATCCGGAAACATTAAATACAAAAACACACGGTTGGAAAGAGATGAATGTCAATGTCCTGACGAAAGCTTCCGGTCCGTTTAATGATGTGGTGGGAACTTACACACTCCGCGGTTTCCTCGTGAAGATTTATAAGGCAGAGGAGGGTGCCCCGGAGGGCGTCTGGACAAAACCGGAGGACTTTAAATCATGGCTGCCCATCGGCAGTGCGCACGGGAGGTATATCGAATGGCACAATTAACAATGGTAGTGGAACTGGATCGCTGCATTGGCTGCCGCGGCGGCTGCCAGGTGGCGTGCAAGACCGAGAATGAGATTGCGTTGGGACCGTCCCGGAGCAAATTTTATACCATGGGACCCACCGGACATTTTCCGGATATCGAGATGTACTTTATGCCGGTGATGTGTCAGCAGTGCGCAAACCCTTCCTGCACGGAAGTCTGTCCTACCGGAGCCTGTTATAAGGACGAGGAGGATGGCGTCATTTACATTGACCGGGATGTCTGCATCGGCTGCCAGAGCTGTATGCGCGCCTGCCCTTATGAGGCGAATCTGTTTAACAGGGAACTGCACGTGATGGATAAGTGCAACCTCTGTGTGCAGCGGCGGGAAGACGGGCTGGAGCCTGCCTGCGTGCGAAACTGCGCCGGAGGAGCTCTCCATGTCGGGGATATCGATGACCCGGAGAGTGAAGTGTCGAAACTGCTGGCTACCAATGAGGGACATGTTTATACATTGAAAGATGAGAACGGAAATGAACCTACCGGGCGGTTCATCCTGAAAAACTGCAAATGGATTGACGAATTGCCGTTCGACTTCGAACGCCGGATGAAAGGGGAGAAGTGACATGGAGAATAAACAGGAACTTTGCGCTGTTATGCGGCAGCGGGCGAATCTCTATCGTTTTCTTAGCCGCATTTACATCCTGGAGGCAGATGAAAAGCTGCTCGCACAGATGAAGCAGATGTCATTTCCCGAGGAGCCGGGGGATGCCGACCTGCGGGATGGATATGCGAGCTTGAAAGAGTATCTGGAGGATGTGCATTTTTCAGGAGATGAAAACCCCGGAAACGTTGCAGAGAAAGTCACCGAACTGGAAGTGGAGTATGCGAGAATTTTTCTGGCAGCAGGCGTAGCCCAGGGAACCGCGGCTTTCCCCTACGAGTCGGTTTACACCAACAAAAAGCACCTGGTCAATCAGGAGGCCTGTGATGACCTGACGGCTCTGTATGCGGCGAAAGGTCTGAAACCGCGGGAAGATATGTACCGGATTCCGGACGACCATGCGGGTCTGGAGTTTGAATATATGGCGCGGCTCTGCGATACGGCGGTGAGTGCCTGCGAGGCGGATGATGAAGCTGCGCTGGAGGAGAGCGTTCAGGAGCAGAAGACCTTTTTTGAACATCATCTGAGACGGTGGGTGTCGCTTTTCGGCGGAGATATCGCAAAGCATGCACAGACGGCATTTTTTGATGGAATCGGCAGGATAACGAGAGGGTTTATGGTGCAGGAGACGGCATTTTTGAAATGATTTCGGTGATACCTGCGGATTTCGGAAAGGTGTAAGTTTGATTGTGAAAATCAGAGTTATGTATCCGGAATTTCTCATACAATAGGAGGACAAAATGGGATATTATGTAACGACTGAGCAGCTGGATGAGATTTTTGCCGGGCTGCGGGGGAGCACAAAAATCTGCGCGCCGAAAGAGATGGTTCGCCGGGTGCGCGGCAAACGTCAGACGGAAATCCGTTACGGCGAGATAAAAAAGACGTCGGAGATTGTATATGACCGGAAGTCGGATTTCGGCCCGAAGGAAATCATTTATCCAGTAATGCAGACGCTGCTCTATTTTGCGGTGACAGATGTCATCGAGAGTGAGGTAAAGGATGAGAGGGATATTCTGATTTTTGCCAGACCCTGCGATATCAACGCGATCCGGCGTCTGGATCAGATTTTCTTGAAAAATGGCGGGCAGCCGGATTCCTATTACGCCAGACTGCGGAAGAAAGCGAAATTTATCCTGTTGGAGTGCCGGGAGAGCTTTGAGACTTGCTTCTGTGTCTCAATGAATTCCAATATCGCCACAGACTATGCGGCAGCTTTTCGTTTTGACGAATCGGGAGCTTATGTGGAGACAAAGGATGAGGCGCTGGAGCCGTTGTTTGCGGGTGCAAAAGAGGCGGACTTTACGCCGGAATTTGTGACAGAGAATCTGCGCACGGTACAGGTGCCGGACATCCCGGATCGGAGCTATCTGAAGGATATTATCGATCTGGAATATTGGAATCAGTTTAATGAGCGGTGCATTCTCTGCGGCGGGTGCAACACCGTCTGTCCCACCTGCACCTGCTTTGACACCAACGATATCATTTACAATGAGACCAGCCTGGAAGGAGAGCGGCGGCGGACCTGGTCCTCCTGCATGCTGTCCACGTACACGGTGATGGCGGGCGGTCACGGCGTCCGTGACAATGCAGGCGCCAATACACGGTTCAAGACTTTACATAAGGTATATGATTATAAACTCCGCTTTGGCGAGGAGAATATGTGTGTCGGCTGCGGCCGCTGTGATACGCGATGCCCGCAGGAGATCAAATTCTCAGAGACGATCGGAGGCCTGGCAAAAGAAGTGGAGCGGCTGAAGCAGGAGCGGGAACAAGGTGACGGTGAATCTGCGGAATAAGCCATGAAGCGCAGTGACTGGTGGTGCAGATAACGCGATGCGGCGGAGAAACAGATTCAGTTGCTGCCTGAATATATCGGAGGAAAAACAACATGGAAAATATTACTTTACCATCACCGCATAGAATTTTGAAGCTGACGCAGGAGACTGTGGCGGAGCAGACCTTCCGTGTAGAGTGGCACGGCAAAGAGGTGCAGCACGGACAGTTTTTTATGCTGTCCATTCCGAAGGTCGGTGAGGCGCCGATCTCGGTCAGTGCCAGGGGAGATGGCTATGTGGAATTTACGATACGGAAAGTAGGCCGGCTGACCGGGGGATTGTTCGGCCTGAGTGCGGGAGATATGCTCTTTATGAGAGGACCTTACGGAAACTCCTTCCCGGTGGAGGACTTTAAAGGAAAACATCTTGCGGTCATCGCGGGCGGAACCGGCATGGCGCCGGTGCGCAGCACACTGCAGTATTTTTATGACCATCCGGAGGAAATCCAGTCGGTCTACGCCATTGCGGGATTTAAGGATCCGTCTGCGGTGCTGTTTAAGGACGATCTGAAGAAATTCAGTGAGGCGGAGAAATTCCACACTTACTGGTGTCTGGATAACACGGAAGCGCCCGGATTTCACAAGGGATTTGTCACACAGTATATTTCAGAGATTCCGTTTGCTTCCTTTGGGGATGACTACAATGTGATCATCGTCGGTCCGCCGGCCATGTTCAAGTTCGCGGCGAAAGGCTGTATGGATAACGGCGCCGCCGAGGATCATATCTGGGTGTCCTTTGAGCGGAAGATGGCCTGCGCGGTAGGAAAATGCGGGCATTGTAAGGTGAACGAGACATACGTGTGCCTGAATGGCCCGGTGTTTAATTACACGAAGGCGAAAGAATTGTTAGATTAACTCTGTTGCCGGATTTTTCAGTGGGGGTTGACTGGAAAGCGTATTGCGGAAACGTCTGATGATTACAAAAATGAAGTATCAGATGTAGTTATTCTTTGGAATGGATCGGTGCAGACATATACAAAAAGAGTGCAGAAAAAAGGAGGCATTTGAATGGACAACATTACGCTGCCTTCGCCTCACAGGATAATACAGATCGTGCTGGAGACGGGGACGGAGCACACATTTCGCGTGGAGTGGCATGGGACGCCGGTAAAGCACGGCCAGTTTTTCATGCTCTCGATCCCGCGGTTTGGCGAGGCGCCGATCTCGGTCAGCGCCCAGGGCGACGGCTACGTGGAGTTTACGATCCGGAAAGTCGGAAAGCTGACGGATGGACTGTTCGGTCTCTATGAGGAAGATGTGTTGTTTATGCGCGGCCCTTACGGAAACGCTTTTCCCATTGATGATTTTAAGGGAAAACACCTCATCGTCATCTCCGGCGGAACCGGCCTGGCACCGGTACGAAGCACGATACAGTATTTTTATGATCACCCGGATGAGATTCTTTCCGTTCACACAATCCACGGATTCAAGGATCAGACTGCGGTACTGTTCAAAGATGATTTAAAAAAGTTCAGTGAAGCGGAAAAGATTGATGTCAATGTGTATGCGCCCGGATTCCGGCGGGGGCTTTCCGGGGAGTTCCTGCCGAAGATCCCGTTTGCGGACTGGGGCGACGATTATAATATCATGATCGTCGGTCCGCCGGCGATGTTCCGGTCGGCAGCCCAGGCCTGTCTGGACTTCGGCGCGAAGGAGGAGCGGATCTGGGTGTCCTTTGAGCGGAAGATGGCCTGTGCAGTGGGCAAGTGCGGGCATTGTAAGATCAATGAGCATTATGTCTGCGTTGAGGGGCCGGTGTTTAACTACACGAAAGGGAAGGAACTGATCGACTGAGAGATATGAAAGAGTTCCTTTTGATATCGCGGTGGTTGTAGCATCAAAGAAAAGTGCGGAGTTTCTGGATGCCCACACGGAGGATATTCCATTGGCGTCCCATATGGTGTATGAATCCAGGAGGTTAAAAATTGTTTGCGATTGGCGATGGGTCAGTTTAGGCAGCAGGGCCGGGAAAACTGGGAAGGCAACCAGTTTCCCGGCTTTTATAATTTATGATGCTACAATAAAAGTAGACACAAAAGGCTAGAAAAATATGATTTGCGATAG
>JAJQAD010000105.1 GCA_021204005.1 Clostridiales bacterium | reverse complement strand
TCCTACTACGCGAGCCGCCGCCGATGCCCTGCATATCGACCATTCTACGGTGGTACGCAAGGCAAAGGCTTTGGGCATTCCGGTATCCAGGAGGAAAGAGAAGGATTGAATATTATTTGCGGATACGGAGAATTTCCCGGGCCTCGTCCGGCGTGGCAGGTTCGCAGTCAAATTCCCGGATGACTCTGGCTGCTCTGGCAACAAGTAATTCATTAGTAGCAGGGATACCTTTGGAATAGAAATTTGTGTCTTCCATTCCCACGCGGACATGGCCGCCCAGTGCAATCGCTGCATACATGATTGGAAGATGGTTTTTTGAAATGCCGGTAGCCGACCATGTACAGTTTTCCGGAAGTCTGTTTTTCAGAATTACGAGGTTTTCCACCGTGGCAGGGATACCGCCTGGCACACCCATCACCAGCTGAAAGTGAAATGGCGGTTTCAATTCACCCTTTTTGGTGTAATAGTCAATTACGCCGAGATCTCCGATATCAAATATCTCAATCTCGGGTTTGATATTCTGGCGGAGCATGAGCGCGTTTTGTTTTGAGACATAAGAGGGTGGGAAAGCCATGATGTAAGGCGGGTTTCCGCTCATCCAGTTTAAGGATGAGGAATCATAGGAGCAAATTTCGGGATTCAGTTTGCTGATGTAGTCCAAGCGGACATCGTAATCGTCAAAAATCTTTCCGGTGCTCGTGGGTTGGCAGATGATGTCGCATTTTTCCCTGATTAATCGAATGGTTTTTTCGAACAGCGCATAGTCGTTGCTGGGCTGGTCGTTTTCGTCGCGCATATGAAGGTGAACCATGGCGGCGCCTGCTTTATAACAGCGGTAGGCGTCTTCGGCGATTTCTTCCGGAGTTACAGGAACAGCCGGACATTTTGCTTTCGGCGTCATGGCACCTGTGAGTGCTGCGGTTATAATTCGTTTTTCTTTCATTTGATTTTCCTCCCATCTGCGCTTATAAAAGCATCATTTGTTTTGCGGTGAATTGTAATTCTTCCCGGAATCGTGGATGCGCAATCGCAATTAACTGTCTGACGCGGTTTTTGACGGTGCATCCTCGCAATCGGGCGATCCCGTATTCGGTTACAATATAGTCCACATCATTTTTGCTGGTGGAAACCAGGGCGCCATTGGTCAATGTCGGTGTGATGCGGCTGACTTCCCCGCCTTTAGCGGTAGACGGAATGGCAATAAACGATTTCCCTCCGCGGGATTGTCGGGCTCCTCGCACAAAATCTGACTGTCCTCCGGTCCCGGAAAAATGACGGCTGCCGATGGACTCGGATGCGACCTGCCCCCAAAAGTCTACTTCGATGCAGGAGTTGACTGACATGAAGAGGTCATTTTGCGCGATGACATTCGGGTCATTTACATAATTAACCGGCCGGAATTCGATTCCCACATTGTTATTTACATAATCATACACACGCTGAGAACCGTAGGCAAAAGTGGTAATGCTTTTGCCGGGGTGCAGTGTTTTATGGTGATTGGTTACTGCGCCGCATTCAATGAGGTCGAGCATACTGTCAGAAAATAATTCGGTGTGGATTCCGAGATTCTTTTTATCTTTTAAGGCCAGTCCGACCGCCTCCGGGATAGAGCCGATGCCTAACTGAATCGTAGCCCGGTCCGGAATCTCTTCAGCGATTAAGGCGCCGATTGTTCTGCTGGTTTCATCCATCTTTGCCGGAGAGGCTGTACTTAGCGGTTTGTGATTTTCGCAGAGCAGGTCGACCTGTGATATATGGATTTGCTGTTCTCCGAAGGTGCGCGGCATGTATTTGTTTACTTCCAGAAATATATGACGTGCTTTGCATGCAAGGGTCTGATTTTCTGAGCATGTCAGACCGAAACTGAAATAGCCGTGTTCATCCATGGGGGAGACGGTGGCGTAGAAGACATCCAAATTCAGATACTTTTCATAAATGTCGGGGAAATCCCGATAGTATCCGGGCATGATATCGGCTGCACCCTCGTAGAAAGCTTTTCTTCCGTATGCTGTGGAAAACCAGGATACGGAAGAGTACTTATCCTTTAGCTCCGGGTCAAAAAAGGGTGACGGATGAACAGACATGGTCTGATTGTGTATGATGTCGCCGCGGTCATCCTTCCGGAGGGCATCTCCCAGTGCCTGTGTGATGGCAGTCGGCTCACTGAGACAGGAACCAGTGGCACAGACAAAGCCGGATTGAAATTCGTCTGCTATTTCCTGCGGGGTGCGCAGTTTTTCATGATATTGTTTTTCAAAATCGGTCATGGTTTTCTCCGTGAAACAGGTATTTATAGACAAAAAGAGCCGTGGCAGTTTGCCACGGCCCTTTCTAAAGGTCACAGCAGATGTGAATCAGCAAACGCAAAAAATGTTCCCTTTTTTACAATAGGTGATGTGACTGAATAAGATCAGTCAAAATAGTGCTCGAGGTCGATCGGTTTGGAGTTGTCTGTCACATAGGACCAGGTATAATCGCCGGTCTTCTTTACGGTTAGATCAAACATCACATTCTGTGACGGATCCGGATGATCCTTCCACACTTTGTACAAACCGGGAAGGAATTTCGGCAGATTCGCCATCTCATACTCGCAGTGATCGATGATGTTGTATTTCCCTCTCGGGACAGGGAATTCATCGGGCGGAATTACTTTTCTGCCGTCCTCCAGCGTCTCGGTGCATCCGGCAGTACGGTGAATGATGCCGCCCTCGACATTTTTCCACATATGGCAGTTCAGCATCCAATTGTGGCCGTCCTCAGTCTCCGTGCCCTCGATGATTACGTGCTCTTCGCCTTCGCCATCTACAATAATGTTGAACGGATACACATCCATGTCATAGCGGTTGTAGAGCAGCATGCCGTAGCCGTCACCGGCTGCCACGTCAGGGTCGACCAGCGCACCGTCATGCATGTTTTCTACACAGGTGTGCTTGGAATTGGTGTGTCCATACTGCCAGGGTTCTTTGATCCACTGGAAACGCTTGTGGGAGCCGGGTGCCCAGAGGTAATATCCTTTCTCCATATTGCTCCAGAACCAGTCAAATTCCTCCGCTGTGACGCCCGGAATGAAATGGCGACCTTCATACTGAAATGCCCATCCCATCTCTTTAAAACGAGGGTTCAGATCAATTTCCGGAAGCTCCTGTGTCGGAAGGGAGAGTTTCTCCCATTTCGGATAGGGTACGTTGAACTGACCAAAAGGTCTGCTTGTCTGTCCGCCGGTTGCTACATACTTGTCAAATTCCATCTTAAGATCCTCCTCTAAGAATATTTTTGCTTATATTATAGCAAAATACATGCCAATTTTTTGTTCTCCAAGCGTCGCGTAAAGGGCGTGCGAAGAAGGAAACAGAAGGGTTTTTGAGGGTATAGATTTCCCCGCGCGGTGTACGATGGCACCAAAATGAGTTTTTGGGCTGGTGCAGAATGACACCGATTTATCGAGGAGGCATAAATGCACCAGAAGATTTGCGATAGAAAGGGCGCGTGCTTTCATCAGTTTGATTCAGAGAACAGGATGACAGGAATATATGCATGGAAAAACGGCTTCCCTGGATGAGGGGAAGCCGTTTTGCGGAGAGGGAAATATATAGTAAAGAAATAGGGATGGTTGATCAGCCCTGAATCTGGATATACTTTGATTCCTCAACTTCGGGCTGTTTTTCTTTCTTCGGAACCTGGAGTGTCAGGACGCCGTCGGTGAACTTTGCCTGAATGTCTTCCCGTTTTACGGCGTCGCCTACATAAAAGCTTCTCTGATAGTGACCGGAGTAACGCTCCTTGCGGATGTAGCGCTGCTTCTCATCCTTTTCATCGTTGGAGCTGGTGCGGCTGGCACGGATCGTCAGATATCCGTTTTTTAATTCTGCCCGTACATCCTCTTTGACAAATCCCGGAAGGTCCATTTCGATCTGGTAGCTGTCGCCGCAATCCCTGATGTCAGTGCTCATCTGGTTGATGCTGCGAACGCCGCTGGTATTCCAGAAAGGGTCACGGAAAAAGTCGTCAAAAATATTCTCTACAAAATTGTCTGCGTAAATGCTTGGTCTCAACATAATGAATTCCTCCTTTATAATGTGTGGCAGATACTGATTGGTAGTATGTGCACTTGTTTTAGTTGTTATACAGGTTATACACCAAATTGTTAGCACTGTCAAGAGGTGAGTGCTATTTTTTTAAAAAAGTTTTCTTGACCACGCAGAAAGCCTTATTTTATGCGGGTCTGCGGCGATCGGGAAAATTTTCAAGCACCGAATATTTTCTTAAAAATTCTTATATTTTAGTGTAAAGCTGTTATTTTTATGAGCTATATCGCACAGACAGAGAGGTGATGATCGTGGCGATATACCATTTTTCCATGAAAATCATAGGGCGCGGCGGAAAAAGCAGGCACGGGCACAGTGGCGTGGAAGCTGTGGGTTACCGGAGTGGAACAAAGATTGAAAGTGAATGGAGCGGGATAACCGCTGATTATAGTAGAAAAAAAGGCATTGTTTATTCAGAGATTATGCTGTCGGCCAATGCGCCGGCTTCTTTTTATGACAGGGCTACCCTCTGGAACTCTGTTGAAATGTGTGAAAAGCGGCGCGACTCCCAGCTTGCCAGGGATATTGAAGTATCGCTGCCGAAGGAGTTGTCGCTTTCTGAACACAAAAAGATCATGCAGGACTACTGCAGCCAGTTTGTTGATGCCGGGATGTGTGTGGATTTTAATATCCACGATAAGGGCGATGGCAACCTGCATTGCCATATCATGCTGACGATCCGTGCATTAGATGAAAATGGGAAATGGCTTTCCAAGAGCCGGGAGAACGCAGAGAAATGGCGTGCTTCCTGGGCAGAGACAGTGAACCGTTATCTGGAGAAAAACGGATTTGAGGAACGGATCGATCATCGGAGCAACGCCGAACGAGGACTCGAAGAGATCCCATCGATTCACATAGGACCTGCTGCGTGTGCGATGGGTGTCTGATTTTAATGCAGAAGTGCGCGCATATCTCTGAACCCCATCTGCCTGCCGAACAAATGTTTCCTACCCTTTTTTGTGCCCATATGGGTGATGTGCGGCCCGAAACAGACTGATATAATCAGAATATAAATTATTTTGAAGGTCATACATGAAAAAGAACAGGAGGTGCAGATGGAGAAAAGAGTACGTCATTATGAGTTTGAAGGAGCGGTCTTTGATATTCCGCTGCACTATGATGAACGGGCGGATATGTATATTGAAGAGTATCGGAATTTTTATGAGAATCCGGTCTGGACGAAAGACGGCTATCCGATTATGGGTTCCGTGGAAGAAGCCTGCGCTTTCGGGGAATGGAATGAACCGGAGCGGTGCAATACCTGCGGTGAATGCCTTTTTTTCAGACAGATATCTCCGCATGCACTGATTGGCGTGTGTCGTCAGGAAAAACGATTGTGGGTTGGAAAAAACAGTTCCGAGGAAATCATATACCACGCATAATACAGGAAAAGGAGACACGACATGAAAAAAAGAACCGGAAAATCTGTGAAACTCGCAGCTGCAGGCACTACAGCGGCTCTTGCAGGCGCCATGGCCATTGTTATTGCGCCTGTAGATGTCATGGCCTCGGAAGATGCTGATGTTTCGAATGCTCCGAAGACAATAACGGTCGATGAGACTGATCTTACATACAGTTTAATGTCGTCACAGACAGTGGAAGAAGCTGCCGATGCCGTTGAAGCTGCCAGGGAAGAGGCGGATGCCGCAAAAGAGGAGCTTGACGCGGCAGGCGACGAAAAGAAGGCTGCCAGCCAGAATGTTGAAAATGCGGCAGCTGCTTTAAGTGAGGCTAAAGAGGCGGCAGCTGCCGCTGAAAAAGAGGTGCAGGATGCATTTGAAGGCGCTGTCTCAGATGCCGAAAACGATGTTGCACAGGCGGAAAAAGATCTCATAGAAGCTGAAACCTTAAAGGAGGCAGCGGATACGGAAGTTACAGAAGCTGAGGACAACCTTGCAGATGCTCAGCAGTCCGCTGCTGATGCAGAAAACGACCTTACAAAGGCACAGGAAGCAGCTGATGCAGCCGGTGTAAATGCAGATTCCGTTGCACAGGCGGAAGAAGATGAAAAAACTGCCAGGGCAGCCTATGAAGAAGCAAAAGCCGCCGCAGACAGCGCGCAGGCGGAACTTACAGCTGCCGAAAATACCTCGTCTGCTGCAAAGGAATCTTACGAGAACGCTTCATCCGCCCTGACGGCAGCACAGGAAGCGAAAACCGCCGCTGACTCAGCGGTATCCGAAGCACAGACAGCCGTTAATAACGCGCAGGCCCTTCTTGCCGCAGCGGAGGCCGCGGCAGCAGAAGATTCTGATGAATACAAAAACCTGCAGACTGCCTTTGAAGCCGCACAGACTGCTTACAACTCGGCAGTGGCTGCACAAACGGCCGCAGATGAAGCCGTAGCCGCCGCACAGGCTGCTTATGATACCGCCGTTGCGGAAACTGCTGCCGCGCAGACTGCCTGTGACGCTGCCAAAGCTGACGCTGAAGCCAAAACTGCTGCTGCGGAAACAGCTTACAGGGCTCTTACGGATGCACAGGGCAGCTATAATTCCGCAATAGAAGATATCTCAGATCTCAAAGATGCAGCCGAAGCAGCGCAGGCTGAAGCAGATGCAGCAAATGCAGCTGTTGCGGAAGCGCAACAGGCTGTTACAGATGCTGAAAGTGCTGTTTCAAGCGCTTCGGCAGCCGTAACAGCAGCCGAAGCAGCGCTTAAAGAAGCAGAAGCCGCATATTCTCAAGGGTCATCCGGGTTCTTTACATGGCTGTACAGTAAAGGTTATGACACAGGCAATGCTGCAAGCATACTTACGGACACCTCATGGAAAGGCTACCAGTACACAACAATAGGCGCTGAAGGTGATGCAACCAGCCTTGACAATATGCTGGCTACCATCCAGTGGCTTGAAAAATGTAATACGTTAAGGAAAAATAACGGGCTGTCCGAATTAAAAATAACAAGTGCCCTTATGGCAAGCGCACAAATCAATGCGAATTATTCCAATGTCGCAATAGAGCATTCGTATGAAGGCGTGGGAAGTGGGGAAAACCTTGCATGGACCAGCCAAGACCCATATGTTTTATGGTATGACGAGGAGTTCCAGAATCTACTGGAAGATAATGGAGGGCAGACCGGGCATTATTATAATATTATTGAATCAGAGTATCTTTATACGGGATATGCAATCGCCTCAAACAGCACCTACGGATACACCCATGCACAAAGGTTTTCAACCCAATGGTCAATGAACAATTACGACTCATCCTTTAAAGCATATTCGGTATCCGAATATGCCGATCTTTTAAATGCTTATATAAAAGCGCTTGATGATGCCGCTTCTGCCGCTCAGACTGCTGAAGAAGCATTGAATACTGCCAATGCAAAAGCCAGCAGCCTTTCAGCCATTTATAATGCCCTGCTTGATGCACAGGCTGTAAGCAATACTGCCGCCGCAAAGGTTACGGAAGCGGCGCAGGCCCTTGCTGATGCCAAAGCTGCAGCAGAATCTGCAGCAGCAACTGTTACAGAAAAAGAAAATGCGCTGGCTGCAGCCAGAGAACTCCTTGCACAGGCAAAAGAATTAAGTTATGAGGAAGCACTGGAAACTCCGATTACAAATCCCGGTTTCACATACCTGAACAATTATATTGATTTATATAAGGAAGCGCTTGCAGCCGTTGCGGCAGCCGAAGAGGAGCTTGCCGCAGCAAAATCATTTCTTGCTGAGAAAGAAGCTGCATACAAAACTGCTCTTGAGTCATACACGCAGGCCGCTGCAAACCTTGTCATGGCAGAGACTGATTTTGAATTGTTAAAAGCCGCGCAGAAGGATAATACATTATCCGCCGACGATACCTCTTCCGGCAGCAATACGACGACAGTGGTTGCTTCTGTGAAAACAGGCGACATGTCCAATCTGAACGGATGGGCAGCTTTGCTGTTCAGCCTGGCTACAGCCATATCTGTCTTCTTCGTATCTATGCGGAAAATTTTAAACCATGATTGAATTCAGAAAAACGGATTGTTATAATGGATGCAGAGATTTAAATTTTGAGGTTCTGAGGTGATTTTCAGGATGGAAACAGAAAATCGAATTTTTCTTCCTTTAATAAACAATCCTTTTCAGCCCGGCCATTGCCTGGAAACGGTTCAGGCAATGGAGGATGCGAAAGAGCGCAATATCGCGACAGGAGAATATTATTATTTCAGCGGACAGCCGGAGAAGGCTGCGGAAAAAATGGAGCCGTATCTGGCAAGTCCGGACCGGGCGCTCCGGCTGTCCGCCTGTCTTGTTTACGCTTACGCGAATCTTGCCATGGACAAAATCCGGCTTGCCCGGCATGCACTGACGGAGATAGAAGAAACATTTGCAGATATCAATGGAAACCCAGATGCTTCTCCGGAACTGAAAGCGCTGTCGGCGTTTGTATCTGTTACGGCGGCGGTGCTTTTGCATCTTCCATTAAAAAACAACAGCGCGTTTGAACCGGAAACCCTTCAGAATCTGCCATCGGGTCTGCGGTTCTTTTTCTGTTATGTGCAGGCACATTATGCCTATCTGCAGGAAGAATACGGCAGGAGTCTCGGAATTGTAGAGACAACGCTGGCGTTCCAGCCGCAGGTGTATCCCATTTCCGCAATCTATCTGCGGCTTGTCGCCGTTATGGACTATATGGCTCTGAAGGATTCGGAAAAAGCGAAGGAACAGATGCTGCTTGCCTGGGAACTGGCGAGGCCGGACGGCCTGATCGAAGCGTTCGGCGAGCATCACGGTCTGCTGGGCGGCGTTCTGGAAGTTACACTGAAAAAAGATTACCCGGATGATTTCCGGCGCATCATTAATATCACCTACAGCTTTTCCGGCGGATGGCGGAAAATACATAATCCGGATACCGGGCACGACGTCGCGGACAACTTAACGACGACCGAGTTTGCCATTGCCATGCTGGCGGCAAGAGGATGGACCTACCAGGAGATTGCCACCCATATGGGAAGCACCGTCAACACAGTCAAGGCTCACATGAAATCCCTGATGAGTAAACTTGGCGTGGAGCAGAAAAGAGAACTGAAGAAATATATGCTGAAATAAAGAGGGACCAATATAGTGGACCGTGTGCTGGCAGACTTTTCCGAAAATTACAGACAGAATTGCGCTAATAAAACCCGTCCATACGATGGAATTCCGGATGAACTCTCGGTATTAAGAAACAGAGGTGTTCAGACAGCTGTTGTCTCCAATAAGATTGATTTTGCAGTACAGCAACTGTGTGTACTATATTTTGACGGACTCTTTGATATGGCTGTCGGGGAGCGGGAAGATGTAAAGAAAAGGGGGTAGGATGCATGCTTGGAGCGATAATCGGTGATATTGTAGGATCGATCTACGAGTGGAACAATATCAAAACAAAAGAGTTTCCCTTGTTTCGTGACAACTGCTCTTTTACGGATGATACTGTCATGACCTGTGCGGTGGCGGATGCGATTATGAATGGCGGATCGAGGGATGATTTTATTGATTCCATGAAGAAATATGGCCGGATGTTTCCGGATGCCGGATATGGTGGAAGATTTAGCGGATGGCTGTTTTTTGATAGCCGGGAACCGTATAATAGTTTTGGCAACGGCTCTGCCATGCGGGTATCTCCCTGTGCGTGGGTGATGGATTGTGGGAATTATGCAAAAACAGGGGTATGGCCGGTCAATGGAAGAGAGCTGGCAAGGCTTTCGGCGGAGGTGACACATAACCATCTGGAAGGGATCAAGGGAGCCCTGGCGACAGCAGATGCGATTTTTCTGTGCCGCTGTTATTTCGGCGGTTATCCTGTAGATGGCGGGAGGACGATTCACAATGATCCCGCAGAATGCAAAAGGCGGATCAAAAAACATATCGAAGAGGAATATGGTTACGACTTAAGTGCAACGATTGATGAGATCCGTCCCACATACCAGTTTAAGGAAACCTGCCAGAATACCGTTCCGCAGGCAATCATTGCATTTCTGGGAAGCACGGATTTTGAGGATGCCATCCGCAACGCCATATCCCTCGGTGGGGACAGCGATACTCTGGCAGCTATTACAGGCAGTATTGCCGAGGCGGCGTATGGAATCCCGGACTGGATCAAAGAAAAAGCATGGTCATATCTGGACGAGCCGCTGCGGGATGTGCTGCGGCGCTGGAAGAGGTACCTGTCTCCATCGAACCTGTAAAAAGATCGTCTGGCGAGGGCGGCTGCGGAACAAGTTTCCATATGCATTGAAAAAACAGATGAGTGTATTTACATGCAACCCCAGGGGTGTTATTTGCTTTTTATAAGGAAATCATGCTTACTATAAAAGGATATATATTGTCAGGAAAAGCAGCAGGAGAAAATCATGCAGGAGATTACAAAGATTGTTATTACAGGCGGACCGTGTGCAGGAAAAACCACAGCGATGAGCCGCATTCAGAATGAATTTTCCCAGATGGGATACGCAGTATTATTTATTCCGGAGACAGCTACGGAGCTGATCGGCGGGGGCGTTGCCCCATGGACATGCGGGACAAATGCGCAGTACCAGGAATGCCAGTTGTTACTTCAGATCGAAAAGGAAAAAATTTTTGAAAAAGCAGCAAAGACCTTGTCGGCAGAAAAGGTGCTGATCGTATGTGACCGGGGCATCCTGGATAACAAGGCTTATATGACGGAGGAAGAGTTTGCGGCTGTCGTATCAAGAGCCGGAGGAAATGAAGTGGAATTCCGTGATCAGTATGACGCTGTTTTTCATCTGGTCACAGCAGCAAAAGGTGCAGAGGAAGCTTACACCCTTGCAAACAATGTGGCCAGAACCGAAACTCCTGAACAGGCAGCTGAGGTAGATGACCGGCTGATATCCGCCTGGACAGGACATCCGCACCTGCGGGTGATTGACAATACTACAGGTTTTGATGAGAAAATGCACAGACTGGTTGCGGAAATAGCTTCCTTTCTCGGCGAACCGGAACCACTGGAGATAGAGCGCAAATATCTGATCCGTTATCCTGATATTTCCTGGCTGGAAAGTCTCCCGAATTGCCAACGGGTTGAGATTATCCAGACATATCTGCATTCGGCGAACGATGATGAAGTCCGGGTGCGGCAAAGAGGAATGGATGGAAATTATGTATATTACAAGACAACCAAAAGACGCATATCCGGTCTGAAGCGGATTGAGCTGGAAAAGCGGCTGACAAAGGAAGAGTATCTTGCAAGTCTGATGGATGCCGATACGACAAAAAGGCAAATCCGGAAAACCCGGTACTGTCTGATGCAGGACGGTCGTTATTTTGAGATTGATATTTATCCGTTTTGGCAGGATA
>JAJQAD010000070.1 GCA_021204005.1 Clostridiales bacterium | reverse complement strand
CCGCGCGGATGTGCTGTTTTTCTCCGCGGCCGATGGCGTTGCCGATCATGACGGCAGAGGTTGAGGACATGGCGATGACGACGACCTTCAGATACTGGTAAAATGTGGTGGCGACGGAGTTTGCCGCGATGGCATCCGCAGAGAGGTGACCCAGGATCGCAGTCTGCATCGGCACGGACACGCCCCAGAGTACCTGGGCGCACATGATGGGCAGATATACTTTTGTGTAATCCTGTTTTAATTCGCGGTTAAAATGCCACATATCCCGTTGGAACAGGTGCAGCTTCCGGTCGACTTTTGCAATATAGATGACAACAATCACCAGTTCCAGAATGCGGGCGATCAGTGTTCCGACAGCGGCGCCCCGGATGCCCATCTCCGGCAGACCGAACTTACCGAAAATCAACACATAATTGATTCCTACATTGACGATCAGCGATATTACAGAGATGTAGAAGGAGATGTTGACGGTTCCCACAGCGCGGAGTGCCGCCATGAGTACATTTGTAATGATAAACAGGGCGAAGGACCACATGACCATCAGCAGGTAAGCTTTTCCCTCCGCGATGATTTCCGGGGAGTCGGTGAAGATGCGCAGCACCAGCTCCGGGAAAAAGCCGCAGATCAGCAAAATACAGGCGCTGATGATCAGACCGAGCTTCAGGGAGATGCCGGTCAGAGTGCGGATCGGTGCCGGCCGGTTCTGCCCCCAGTATTGGGCGGAAAGAGCGACCAGTGCGTTGCCGATGGAGAGGGCAAACTGCTGTACCATAAAGAAAATCTGATTGACCGTAGCCGCCCCGGACAGTGCCTCCTGGCTGTAGCTGCCCAGCATGATGTTGTCCGCCATGTTGACACTGTAGGCCACGATATTCTGAAGCGCCACGATGATCAGCATGCGGAACAGAGTCTTATAAAAAGATTTGTCTTTGATGAAAAATGCTTCTTTTGTTTTTACTGCTCCCATTTGAGCAAATCCCCCTTATTCTATGGCTTTGAAATGATTTTTAGTCTTAAATCTCATTATAATTCAGAGATCTTTTTTCACAATACAAACAATGTTGTTACTAAGATACAAAATGGTCACCTGGTGATAAAAAAGAAACCGTAAAAATTTTTGCTTCCTTGTTGCCCTTTTTCCTGTTTTTTTGCGCTTTATCTGCGTTAGAGTATAGGAACACGGAAAAGAGAAAAACTTTGCATATTTATCCGGAATGGTTATAATGAGAGAAGTATAACTATTTAATGCACGAGCAGGAGGAAAATATGTCACAGGCAGTAATAATCAAAAGCAATAAATATGGAATCCAGCTGTTTCTGGATGCGGATATGCCCTTTGAGGATTTGCTCCAGGCAATTATTAAAAAATTTGAGGATTCGGCGAAGTTTTTCAGGGATGCAAAGGTGGCGGTTTCTTTTGAGGGAAGGGAACTGACGGCGGAGGAAAGCTACCGGATTGTGGAGGCGATCACATCCCACACAGAGATTACGATTATCTGTATTGTGGATAATGAGCAGTCTCACGCGGAGCTGTTTAAGCAGCAGATTGATACATATTATGATTCCATTGCCGGCAAGGAGGGAGAGTTTTATCGCGGAAATCTTCGCTCGGGGCAGGTCCTGGAAAATGTATCCAGTATCGTGATCGTCGGGGATGTCAATGCAGGCGCCAGGATTATTTCTCAGGGAAATATTATTGTCCTCGGCACACTGCAGGGGAACGCATATGCCGGCGCCGCGGGAAATCAGAATTGCTTTATTGCTGCCCTGGAGATGAGCCCGGCGCAGCTGCAAATCGGAGATGTCGTGGCAAAAATTCCGGAGAGGAAGACCAAGCTCAGAAAAATTCGCCATAAGGAAAAAGCCCCGGTGGCCGCGGAGCCGCAGATTGCGGTGGTGAAAGGCGGGGATATTTATATTGAACCAATTACGAAAGGGATTCTGGCATAGCGACGCGGAACAGGGAGGATAATCCGTGATGCCGGCGGTTTTGTAAATCTGACTGGTTTCTGGTCAAATCGGGTGGATTCCGAAGAATCGCATCCTTAAATCATAGTCATGGAGGACAAGCAGAACATGGGTGAAGTAATCGTAATTACCTCCGGCAAAGGCGGTGTCGGAAAGACGACGACCACGGCTAACCTTGGGACAGGCCTGGCGCAGCTGAAGAAGAAGGCAGTGATGATTGATACGGATATCGGTCTGCGCAATCTGGATGTGGTCATGGGCCTGGAAAACCGGATTGTCTACAACCTTGTGGACGTGGTGGAGGGAAATTGCCGGATCCGGCAGGCGTTGATCAGGGACAGAAAATATCCGGATCTGTATCTGCTTCCGTCGGCCCAGACCAGAGATAAGTCCGCGGTGACACCGGAGCAGATGAAAAAACTGACGGATGAATTGAGAGAAGAGTTTGATTATATCCTGTTGGACTGTCCGGCGGGCATTGAGCAGGGATTTCAGAATGCTATTGCCGGTGCGGACCGGGCGATTGTGGTGACTACCCCGGAGGTCTCCGCCATCCGTGATGCTGACCGTATTATCGGTCTTCTGGAGACGAACGGGATACGGCAGATTGAACTGATTATTAACCGGCTGCGCATGGAGCTGATACGGCGGGGAGATATGATGTCGGTTGAGGATGTCTGTGAGATTCTTGCCACGCCGCTGATTGGCGCAGTGCCGGATGATGAAAACATTGTAGTTTCCACGAATCGCGGAGAACCGCTTGTTGGGTCCGAGTGCCTGGCAGGGCAGGCTTATTCCAATATCACCAGACGCATTTTGGGGGAAGAAGTAGAGTTCCTGGATCTGGAGGAAAAGAAAGGACTGTTCGGGCGGTTTCGAAAGCGGAAAAGCAAAAGGTAGAGAGGAGAGCAGTGAAATTGATGAAACTTTTTCATAAAAAGTCTTCCGGCGATATGGCCAGGGAACGGCTGAAGATTCTTCTCGTCGCAGATCGGGCAAATTGCTCGCCGGATATCATGGAAATGATCCGGACGGATATGGTACATGTGATTTCCAAATATATAGAAATCGATGCTGATGCATTGGATATTCAGATTACACAGACAGGAACGAGGGAAGATACCCGTCCGATTCTGTTTGCGAATGTCCCGATTTGTTCTGTGCGACAATGCAATAGACAGACAACTTAAAATTTTTACTGACATTTCTCCCAAAATGTGTTATCATATACATAATTACCGGTGTATTTTATCAGAGGAGTGATGGCATGTTTGAGAAAGGAGAATATGTTGTATACGGCAGCAAGGGCGTTTGCCAGATCGAGGATATCTCACAGATTGATATCCCGGGTGTGGACAAAAATCGCCTCTATTATATTATGCGTCCGGTTCACAACAGTAATGGGACAGTTTATCTGCCGATTGATAGTACAAAAGCAGTGATTCGGCGTGTGATGTCAAAAGAGGAAGCCCGTCAATTGATTGATGAGATTCCGCAGATTGAGGAATTGGCAGTCCCGGATGAGAAGAGAAGGGAACTCAGTTATAAAGAAGCTATGAAGACCTGCAGCGTGCGTTCGTGGGTCAGCATCATCAAAGCGCTGTATTTCCGCAAGACGGAACGTCTCGCCGCGGGGAAGAAGATTACAGCGCTGGATGAGCGGTATATGAAAGCGGCGGAGCATGAGCTCTACGGGGAGCTTTCCCTCGTGCTGGGGATGCCGCAGGAGGAAGTGGAAACCTATATTCACGATCATATCGAAAAGCAAAACTGAGCAATCAGACACGATTTGACATGATCGTCACAAAAATTTAAGAAATTAAATGAAATTTATTTTTAAATCGTCAGTATTATGTGGTAAGATATATGCCATGTACTATTGACGATTTGTTATATATTCAGAACCAGGTAAATTTGTACAAAAACAGCGTCGGATGCTTGCATTCGTAAGCTGGTTTTCGTGCAAATTTATTTGGCGAGAACGCCACAGCGAGGAAATACGCAGTATTTTCGAGCCTGGTTCTGGATTATCGTGTATTTTGAAATTGATCAATGAGGTTGCAAAGTCAGGAGGAGTTAGATGGCTAAGAAGAAAAAAATAAAATCTCATGTGAAGCGTCTGAAGATTCAGCAGAAAAAGCATCCGGTCAGTCAGGCTAAGTATAAGGAAAAGCTGCGCATCGCCAGAAGAAAAGATTTTTTCCGCAGGTTGTGGAAAGTGCTTGTCGTTTTCGCCATTGCAGTGGTGGCTCTTTTCCTGGCGGGCAATTATTTGCTTTATGCAAAGACTGGCGAGACTCTGATGAGTATCGCGGAAGAAGCGAAAGAGGTTGTGGAGAACAGTACAGAGGATGATTTTAAATACGCGGAGACCACGTATATTTACAGTGAAAACGGTACAAAAATTGCAGAGCTGTCGGAGGATACGGATGCGACCTTTCTGGAGTACGATGAGATTCCGGCCAATGTGGTAAATGCTTTTGTGGCGGTGGAGGATCGGACGTTCTGGACGAATTCCGGAGTTTCCTATAAAGGTATCGTCCGGGTCTGCCTGAATTATGTCCGGACCGGAGGCGAGGTGGCGGAAGGCGCCAGCACGATTACTCAGCAGCTTGCACGAGGTACATTTTTGTCCAATGAAAAGACGATGCTTCGTAAAATCAAGGAAATTTTTATCGCCCGGGAACTGACGAAAAAATATTCTAAAGAGGAGATTATGACCTTCTACTGTAATACCTGCTGCTTTGCTAACGGTATTTACGGTGTGGAGGATGCGGCAAATACTTATTTTGGGAAGTCAGTGGATGAGCTGACCTTGTCTGAAACTGCTTATATCTGTGCGATTCCGAACCGGCCGGAGTATTACAATCCGCTGAAGTCGCCGGAAAATGCGTTGACGCGCCGGGACAAGATTCTGGAGGACATGGAAGAGTGCAGTTATATTACGGCGGCGGAATGTGCAGCGGCACAGGATCAGGATATTACGGTGGCGGAAATCGAGGAGGATGATTCTTTTTATAATTACGAAGTGACCTATGCGATTAACTGTGCGGTGCGCTACCTGATGGAACTGGATGGTTTTGAGTTTCAGTATTCCTTTGCGAGTACGGATGAGTATACAGAGTATAACACAGAATATGATGAGTATTATGCGCAGGCAAAGCACAAATTATACACCGGTGGGTATGAGGTCTATACGACGATAGATCTGCTGACGCAGAGCGAATTGCAGGAAATTCTGGATGCACAGCTCGCATTCAGCGACACGTTGACCGACGGTGGTGTCTATGAGCTGCAGGGGGCCATGACGGTGATTGATAATGATACCGGAAAGGTGGTTGCGATTATCGGTGGAAGATCACAGGAGGACAGCGAAAATGTCTATTCCCTGAATCGTGCCTATCAGGGATATGCCCAGCCGGGCAGCTCCTTTAAACCACTGGTTGTGTACACGCCTGCTCTGGAGGAGGGATTCACCGCTTCCTCCACGCTTAAGAATATTGATGTGGACTCTGCAAAGACGAAGACCTATTCGGAGATTACCGCCATGTCGGGATCCCAGATGACACTTCGCGCTGCTGTGGAACAGAGCAAAAACGGCTGTGCATACTGGCTCTTCAGCCAGATTACACCCAGTGTCGGTTTGTCCTATGTGGAGAATATGAATTTCAGTAAAATTGTAGCTGATGATTATACGATGAGCGCTTCTCTGGGAGGTCTCACCTATGGTGTGACTACAGTAGAGATGGCAAACGCTTATTCTACATTGGAAAATCATGGGGAATATACCCAGACAGACTGTCTGGAAGCGATCTACGATTCGGATGGGGAAAATATTTATGAGGGATATGAGAGTAAAACGGTTTACTCCAGTTCGGCGGCTGATGCGATGACGGATATTCTGGAAGGTGTTCTTACGAGCGGAACAGCCAGAAGTGCGAGTTGGTCTTCTTCTTCCGACATTGATGCGGCCGGAAAAACAGGTACTACGAATGACAATAAGGCGGGGTGGTTTTGTGGCTACACGCCGTATTATACGATTGCTGTCTGGGTAGGGTGCGATACACCGAAAACCGTTTCCGGGCTGGAAGGAGGCACTTATCCGCTCGCTATATGGAAAGCCGCTATGCTGTATATGGTAGATGGTTTGCCGCAGAAATCATTTGACCTGGAGGGGACGTATTCCGATACAGGATCAAGTGTGATTCAGAACGAAGTGGAAGAAAATACAGAAGAAGAGGAAGAGGCAGAAGAAGAGGAAGAAGTAGAAGAAGAGACGGAGGAAACCGAGGAGGAGACAGAGAGTATCGACGGAGATGCGGGAAATATAGAATCTACGATTGAAGGCGCGGATATCCAGACGCCGTCTGCGGACACGGACACAGATACATCGGATTCCGGCACAACGGACAGCGGCACAACAGATACCGGTACAGCCGGCGATACAACGGACGGGGACGCAACAGACTCCGGCACGACGGATAGCGGCACAACAGATTCCGGGACATCGGGTGAGGAATCAACGGAATCTGGTACAGCGGGTGAAAACGTAACAGGTTCCAACACGACAGATACGGGAGAAAATGTGAGCTCTTATGGGGAAGCAGCAGAGGCTGAATCTGCCGAGTGAGCAGAAAGATGAGATATGAATGAAATTTATGAAGTGAAAAATTTAGCTGATCCGCCGCACTGGACGGTTGAGGTGCCCGGTTCAAAGAGTATTACAAACCGGGCTCTTCTGATGGCGGCTCTTGCGGACGGACCGGTAAGGCTGGAAGGAGTACTTTTCAGCGATGATTCCAGATATTTCCTGCAGTCATTGGAGCGTCTGGGATTTCATCTGGATATCTGTGAGGAAGAAAGAGTTGTGACGGTGGAGGGATGCGGCGGTCGTATACCCGAAGCGGAGGGAGAAATTTACGTGGGGAGCGCAGGGACGGCTGCACGGTTTCTGACCGCCATGCTGGGCGTATCTGCCGGAACTTACCGGATTCTGGCTTCGGAGCAGATGCAAAAGCGCCCGATGCGCCCCTTATTTGAGGCATTGCTTTCCCTGGGGGCACAGATTCAGTGGCTGGGTGAGGAATGGCATCTGCCGGTATGTATCACCGGAGCGTCAGCCGGGTTATCATGTGGGCAACCGGATGTAACGAGAGTGCCGGAAAGACAATCTTTGGAGCCGACGGAGATGTCAGAGACTGCAGATGAAAAACAATTGTGTCTGGATATTAGTGAGAGTACCCAGTTCCTGAGTGGCTTTCTTCTGATCGCCCCTATGTTCCCGCAAGGGCTGCATATCCGCATTACCAGTGAAAAAAAGGATGGTTCTTACATTCGCATTACCAGAGCAATGATGCAGGAGTTTGGTGCTTCGGTTGATTTCACAGAGGGCGAATACCGGATTGCGCCGGGAACGTCCTATTCCCGGTTATCCTATCAGATTGAGCCGGATGTGTCGGCGGCCTGTTATTTTTACGGCGCTGCGGCGATAACCGGCGGATATGCCAAAGTAAAGCATGTTTTTTATGACAGTACGCAGGGTGATATAAAGTTACTGGATGTGCTGCGCCGGATGGGGTGTTCTGTGAGTGAGGAGGCGGATGGGATATCGGTGACGGGACCTGAGCCCGGAAATCTGCGGGGCATTGCGGTTGATATGAACGATTTTTCAGATCAGGCTCTGACACTGGCTGCTATCGCTCCGTTTGCGGATACACCGGTGGAGATCAGACATATTGCGCATATCCGGCAGCAGGAATCTGATCGGATACATGCTATTGTTGCCAATCTGAAGCGGATGGGGATTTCCTGTGAGGAGTATGAGGACGGGGTTAAGATCTATCCGGGGCAGCCGCAAGCGTGTCGGATTGACACGTATGAGGACCATCGGGTGGCCATGGCGTTTTCTCTGCCTGGATTGCGTGCAGATGGGATTTCGATTGAAAATCCCGGCTGCTGTCGGAAAACGTTTGAAAATTATTTTGAGCTTCTGGATGTACTTACAGGAAATCCGAGATTTCCGAGTGGGCACGGCGGAGTTCACGATATAAAGAAGAAAAGGAGATTTCAGTTATGATACAGATTAAGGGAAGTATGATGTCTGTCCGGGAGGACGCGCAGGTGTTGGATGCTACAATCCGCGACGGCGGTCTGGTCAACGATTTTTATTTTGAGGATGCGTTTGTCCGGGCGCTGTATGAGATGAACCTGGCGGCGGGCGTGGATTACATGGAATTCGGTTACCGCGCAGACAAAAGACAGTTCAGTGTGGACAAATTCGGCAAATGGAAGTTTTCCTCAGATGAGGACATCCGCGCGATTGTCGGCGACAATGATACGGATATGAAGATTTCCGTGATGGCGGATGTTGGTCGCTGCGATTATAAAAAGGATATTCATAAGAAATCGGAAAGCCCGGTGGATATGATCCGGGTTGCTACATACATCAACACGATGCCGGAAGCGGTAGCCATGATTGAGGATGCGGCGGACAAGGGATATGAGACTACCTGTAATATCATGGCAGTTTCCAAATGCAAGGAGTCAGATCTGACCTACGCCCTGGATATGCTGGCAAAATCTCCGGTGAAAGCGGTCTATGTGGTGGATAGCTATGGGGCCCTGTACCCGATTCAGATTCGTGATATCGTTCATTTCTATGCACAGGGACTGGAGGGAACCGGAAAGCTGGTGGGCATCCATGCGCACAATAACCAGCAATGTGCTTTTGCCAACACCATTGAAGGCATGTCGGTAGGAGCCAGCATGATGGATGGAACCGTGATGGGCATGGGCCGCGGCGCAGGCAATTGTTCACTTGAGGGGCTGCTTGGATTTTTAAAAAATCCGAAGTATGATCTTCCGCCGGTGCTGTCCTTTATCGAGCATTATATGCTGAAGCTGAAAGAGGACGGCGTGGTCTGGGGATACGATATTCCTTATCTGCTGACCGGTCTGGTGGATCAGCATCCCCGTACCGCGATTGCGGCTGTGAAAGCGGGCGATACAAAGTACCTGGATTTTTATAATGAGATATGGGATTAAAGACATGCCGTGAATCGTTTTTGAGATGAGAGGAAGGGGAGACAATGAAGCTGGGTGTGGTCATGGAGGGCGGCGCCAGCAGGACGATTTTTTCCTGCGGCGTGACTGACGTGTTTATGGATGAGAATATCTACCCCGACTACCTTATCGGCGTATCCGCCGGCATTGCTTTCGGGGTCAGTTATGCCTCCGGGCAGCGCGGCAGAAATGCCGAGTTTACCGAAAAGTATATGGGAGACCGGCGGTATATGGGTGTACAGCATTTGCTGAATCCCCGGAAACGTTGCTATTATAATCTGGACTTTGCGTTTGGAGAGATTCCCAATAAGCTGGTTCCCTATGATTATGAAGCGCTGGCCGCCTATCCCGGAAAAGTGGTGGCGGTGGTGACGAATATCGAGACCGGGGAGCCGGAGTATCTGGAAGTTCCGCCGGAAGAGATCCACTGGGAAACGACAGTAGCGAGTTGTGCTTTGCCGGTGCTTTTCCCGCCAAGCAAAATTAATGGGAATCTCTACTTAGACGGCGGTCTGGTTGACCCTGTGCCCTATAAAAAGGCGAGGGAAGAAGGGTGCGACCGGATCGTGGTGATCCTGACCAGGGAACGGGGCTACGTAAAGGGAAAGGAAAAAGGAACGGGTATTGTCAATTTTGCTTACCGGAAGTACCCGAAAGTCGTGGAAAGTATGAAAAACCGGGCGGAGTCTTATAATAAGCTGACGGAGGAACTGTTTGAGGAAGAGAAAAAAGGCAATCTCTTTGTCATTGCGCCGCGGGATACATTTGGCGTAGGGCGCACCGAGGGGAAATGGGAACTGCTTGGGAAGTTATATCAGGAAGGGCTGGATGTGGCCCGGGAGAGAATGCCGGAACTGCGTGAATATTTAAGCTGACTGTTAACCGCGACATATCATCGGGTATTACGCACATTTCGCGATCGAGGGCAAGCCTAATCAATAGAAAACTGTGATATTTATATGTGCATGTACTGCTCAGATTAAACGAAGGGAACGAGAATGGAAATATTGCTGCTTCGTCACGGACAGACCAGAGGAAACCTGGAGAGGCGATATATCGGGCGGACGGATGAGCCTCTTCTGGAGTCCGCGCGGGAAAGCCTGCGCAAGTCTTCGTATCGGGAATTTCAGCCGGAGATCGTTTACGTAAGCCCGATGTTTCGCTGCCGGGAGACGGCAGAGATTCTTTTTGGGGATGATTATATGATAGACAGGAATCTTCGGGAAATGGACTTTGGCGACTTTGAGAATAAGAATTATGAGCAACTGAAAGACGAATCCATATACCAGGCCTGGATTGATTCCGGCGGGATGTCTGCGTTCCCGGGAGGAGAGGATCCGAAAGCCTCCAGAATGAGGTGTCGAAAAGCATTTGAGCGTGATGTAGAGGAAGCTGTCCGGAAAGAGGTAAAAAGAATTGCTTTTGTGGTTCATGGGGGAACTATTATGTCAGTGATGGAAGAGTATGGAACGCCGAGGGGAGATTTTTATCGTTGGCAGGTTGGGAATGGGGAAGGAGTAATTCTCCGCATAACTTCCCGGAACTTTATTGGGAATGTGCCTGAGACGAAGTAAGATGATGCAATCAATGTGGCTATAACTGTTGGGGCAATAGCACTGAAAATATTTGAGATGGGATTTACACAGGCAAATACGCCGGAAAAATCCTCTCTGCGCCAGTACTGTGCTGCGACGGATACTGTGTAATTAGACGATGCTCCCATAAACATTGCGAGTAGAATCAGTGAGATTACAAGCAGTGTGGAAATATCTGTTACGCAGGCAATTACTCCGAGTATTCAACTTCCAAAAGCTCCAAATATGGCTACCATCATCATAATAATGGTATAATTTAAGTTGGGAAAACTGGATATAATAGCGTTGGACTGGGTCACAGTTCCAACTGCGTCCATCAGAAGAAGACCACAGGTAACAGCTGCAAACCAAAAGTCTCTGGAGAGAAAAATATGACCTGTAGTCCATACCGTGGTTTTTTTGTTTTCGATTTCTTCTTCCATCATAGTTTTTGCGATTTCCGGAGTGAATGATTTATCATTATCGCGATATACACCGCACTGTTCCGGATAATCTACGCCATTTGTAATAGGATAGGCAATGGTAGCAATACCCATAACAGTGCCCTTTCTGCGAGGAAACCATTGACCTGCGATAATACTTAGACAGAAAATTGGAATAAAAAGAATGTAACGCCATGTGTTCAGAGATTTGTGAAGCATCTTATAAAATATTTGTAGCAGGGGGCGGGAAATTGAGTCGGGTACAGCATGCTTGCCTGTAGTAAGGTCTGGATTTCAAAAAAACAGCCTTGGAAAATAGTTTTCCAAAGCTGTTTTTTACTATGTGCGCCTGGCGGCGCACGTTTCTAACCGGTGAAAGTCCGGAATCCGCCC
>JAJQAD010000004.1 GCA_021204005.1 Clostridiales bacterium | reverse complement strand
GACATATCTCTTGCCGCAAACGCCAGCCTTGACAAAATGGCCTTTCTGGGGTTTGTTCACACCATGTCTGTGTCTGATCTCTTTTTTGCCGCTGGCATCCCTGCTGACTTCCTTTTCCTTCTTGTCAACAAAACCAACCTGTACAGCGCTGTACCCATCGTTGTCCACAGTCTTGATCTGTGTGACATAGCAGGGGCCGGCCTGCAGTACAGTGACGGGGATCAGTACGCCGTCATCGTTGAAGATCTGGGTCATCCCGATCTTGGTAGCTAAAATAGCTTTCTTCATTATGATTACCTCCTGTTTTTTCTACAGCGGAGCGCATCCGCGCTCATTCTAGAAGCAGGACTGCTTCTTGCCTGTCTTATCATAAACACGCAACGTGCTTACTTCATCTTTATGTCAATGCTCACGCCTGCGGGCATCTCCAGTCTGCTCAACGCGTCAACCGTCTTCTGGGTCGGTGCAATGATGTCGATGAGTCTCTTGTGAGTTCTCTGCTCGAACTGCTCACGGGAGTCTTTGTACTTGTGTACGGCTCTGATAATCGTTACAACTTCCTTCTTCGTCGGAAGAGGAACCGGTCCGCTCACCTGTGCCCCGTTCTTCTTTACAGTTTCGATGATTTTCTTCGCGGATGCATCCACCATCTCGTGGTCATACGCCTTCAGAATGATTCTCATGACTTGATTTGCCATAAAAAAAGTCGCCTCCTTTTCGCACTTTTGATTCAGTACGACAAGCGGTGACTGTACACTCTCCCGTGTGTTTCATCAACTTCCCACACGGCATCAGCCTCTCGGCTTCCTTTCGTACAGTGACTTGTCGTCAGTTTCCTAACTTGACATTCGCTCCACGGAAAAACCTGCCACAAAGGGCAGCAACCTCACGCTTCTCAGCTATCATGCCACAGCAAAAGTTAGTATAAGTGATTCTATTTGAGATTGCAAGCTTTTTTTTCCTTTTCGGGGAAAAAATTGTATTTTTTTCAGTACAATCCCAATCTGCTGCTTTGCTTACCTTCCTTCTTTTCATTCTTTATTAAAATAACCGCAAGACAAGGTAATGATATTTTGTATACGAGTTTAAGATTGACGATGCTTTCTCTTCCATTTATAATGTAGCGGGTATCTTTTAACATTGGTCACAATCGATAAATAACATTAGAAACCATCGCCATAAATCAAAAAAGGGAAACGTTCGCCATGTGGATTGCAGAAAACTGGAAAGATTATGAAGTCATCGACTGTTCCAAAGGAGAAAAACTGGAACGCTGGGGAAAATACACCCTGGTGCGCCCGGATCCCCAGGTGATCTGGGATACCCCGAAAAATCATATCGGATGGAAAAAGAAAAATGCTCACTACCACCGCAGCAAAAAAGGCGGCGGAGAATGGGAGTTTTTTGACCTCCCCGAACAGTGGAACATCCGCTATCAGAAGCTTGGATTGACCTTTCACTTAAAACCGTTCAGCTTCAAGCATACCGGTCTGTTTCCGGAACAGGCCGCTAACTGGGACTGGTTCTCAGAAAAAATACGGCTCGCCGGACGCCCGGTCAAAGTCCTGAATCTCTTTGCCTACACCGGCGGCGCCACCCTGGCCGCTGCGTCTGCCGGGGCATCTGTCACCCATGTGGACGCCTCCAAAGGCATGGTCCAGTGGGCAAAAGAAAACGCCGCTGCCTCAGGGCTCTCCGACGCCCCCATCCGCTGGCTGGTGGACGACTGTGTGAAATTCGTGGAGCGGGAAATCCGCCGGGGCAACCACTACGACGCCATCATCATGGATCCGCCCTCTTACGGCCGCGGGCCCAAAGGCGAAATCTGGAAAATCGAAGACTGCATCTACCCGCTGGTAAAACTCTGCGCACAGCTGCTGTCCGACGACCCGCTGTTTTTCCTCATCAATTCCTATACTACAGGACTGCAGCCCGCGGTCCTGGCCTACATGCTCGGCACAGAGACAAAAAAATACGGCGGCACCGTCGCCGCCGATGAAATCGGACTCCCCGTCACCGAGAGCGGGCTCGTCCTGCCCTGCGGAGCCTCAGGGCGATGGGAGATGTAATCCATCTCACTTCTCCCTCAACCCTTTTTTATACTCCATCGGGCTGACGGAATAAATCTGCTTAAATGCATCCACAAACCGCCGGACATTATTATACCCCACCTTCTCCGCGATCTCATAGGTCTTATAATCCGTCTCCCGCAGCAGACGCAAAGCCTCCTCCATACGGATGGAAGTGAGAAACGCCTTATAATTCTGCCCGGTCTCTTTCTTAAACATGGCACTGAAATAATTCTGGCTGACACAGGCCACATCTGCCAGTTCCTTAATGGAAAGATCCTTATCGTAATTCTCACGGATATAGCGCTTGACATCCTCAATCAGAACTTTATCCTCCGACCGGCCTTTCGCATAGATTCTCTGAACCAGGTCCGCATAGTGATCATGAATACATTGTTTCAGAGACGCCATGGTGTGTTGCGCATACACTTCTTCCTGAAGCGCGTCCTGCATCTGATAAAAATCGACATCCAGCAGGTGATACTGATCCAATTTCGACCCCAGATCCCCCGTGAAATTCATTGTCCTCATAATAACCGCATCCCAATTCCCGTAATGAATCGCCTCAATGTCGTCCATCACCCGGTCAATCTTATCAATGACCTGTGCATCCTTGGCAATGATCGCGCGAAATGCGTTTTCCATATCTTCCTTGTAATCCTCAAAGGAAACGCGATACTCACGGTGTACTTTATCTGATTCAATAATCCGTTTATCCTCAAAGTGATGCAGGCCAAAGGCAAACACCGCCTCTTTATAGGACTGCATCATACCCGAGGGTTCATCGGTTGCCACGCCGATTCCCATACAGATTTCAGCCCCGCACGACGCTTCCGCCTCCGCCCGGACCGGCTCCACATATTTTTCCACAAAAACATCCCTGTCCGCATTCGGAAAAATTCCCATGACATGAAGCGCATCCTCATCCTTTTTCACCACAAAACCGATCTTATTTGCTCCGAATGCCTCCGTCAGCCGGTTAAATACAGCAAATCGGGTCAGGTTAAACTGTCCGAACGACTCCTGATTCATCCTGGCTGCAGTTTCCGGGCGGATGCCGGCACTAATGCCCACATAAAACCGATCCGTCAGGTCAATATCCAGCTCCCGGAACATCCGGTAAAGATCCTCGTTCTCATAATTCCTTCCGTCGTTTATCTTCTCAAACAGCTTCTGGAACTCATCCTTTTCCTGGCGGAAAATCTCCACAGTATTCTGAGCTTCCAGCATGTTCAGAGCTTTTCTGACCGCTTCCTCCAGCTCTTTCTGCCCCACCGGCTTCAGGAGATAATCTACCGCCCCGCTTTTCAACGCTTCCTGCGCATAGGAAAATTCCTGATGGGCGCTTACAAAGATAAACTTCGTTTTCCCTCCGCTCTCCCGGTTCCGGCGCAATACTTCCACACCGGTCATCCCCGGCATCTGAATGTCTGTCACCACGAGATCCGGCTGCAGCTCTTCCACACAGCGGATCAGCCCTGCCCCGTCATACGCTTCCCCGACAATCTCAACTCCGAGAGAGTTCCAGTCTACCAATTTTTTTAAACCTCTCACGATAATCCTCTCATCATCCGCGATGACCAGTTTCCTCATGCTTCCAGCTCCTCCCATATCGGCAGAGTAAAGGTGATCACTGTTCCCATCCCCTTTTTGCTCTGTATCGTGTATCCGTACGCCTCACCACAGTTTAACTTTATCCTGTCATACACATTTTTCATTCCGATGCTGACCGGGTCGTCCGAGTCAATGGCTCCCACCTGATGGTGTTTCAGGAAGTCCTCAATGCGCTCCAGCACATCCTCCTCCATGCCAACGCCGTCGTCCATAACCACAATCTCCAGGTGATCCGCTTTCCGCTCCACACGGATGGCCACCGCTCCAAGCCCCGGCTTATCCCGCAATCCATGACGGACCGCGTTCTCCACCATCGGCTGCAGAAGCAGCTTCGGGATCACCAGCATCCGGTCCTCATCTTTCAGATAAAGCACCAGGGAAATCCGACCCTCATACCGGACTTTCATCAGGACAAAATACTCCCGGATTGCTTCAATCTCATCCTTCAGATAAACCCGGTCAGACTGTGAACCCATCACATACCGCAGCTGCTTTGCCAGGCTTTCCAGCAGCTCCGCCGTCTTCAGATCATCCTGATCCAGCGCCGTCATGCGGATCACATCCAGGGAATTATACAGATAATGGGGTTGTATCTGCATTTTCAACGCATTCAGTTCCGCGTCTTTCTGACAGATCTGCGCTACATATACCTGATTGATGTAGTCCGTCAGCCGCTCGGCCATCTTGTTGAACCCATCCGCCACGTACTCCATCTCATCGCGCGTGTCCAGATTCACCCGGACCTCCAGGTTGCCCTGCTCTACCTCCTCCATCGCCGCCTTTAATTTCCGCGTCGGTTCACTCATACGGATAGAAAGCATCATATAGAGCACCAGCAGAAACGCACAGGCAAATGTTATGATCAGCACCAGGATGGAAGCCCCCTGATAAAATGCGCCCATGATACCGCTGTTGGCCATCACCAGGACAGCATAGGCGTCCACACTGCTGATTTTCTGATAAAACACCCACTGTCCGTCCACCTTTTCAAATCCGCTGCTGCCGTCAAACAGGTTTTCGCAGAATTCCAGCGGATGACTTCCATTCAGATAATCCTCTGTATCATCACTATATATATAAGAAGAAGTCGACAGACTGTATACATAAAATCTTCCGTTATTCAGGCTGGATTTTTCGATCAGCTTCTCAATTTCATCCACATCAATATCCGCATACAGTGTGGCAAGCCTTCTGCTGCAGGTCGTTTCAATGCTGGAAATATCCATGTAATTTCGCGCCATGCTGAAAATATAATCATCCGAGCTTACACAGATCTCCTCCTCCGGAATGGTGCCGAACAGCTGCATCGCGGTGAGATCATCATCTTCATCATAAATTGCCATGGTCGTCCGTTCGGCCGCGTCACTTCGAAGCGTACTGTCCTGGCTGTAAAAGAAACTGTAAATCCTCCCGCTCACATCCACCAGACGAAGGGAGGAAATATACTCACTTCTGGACAAAATATCAGACAATGCCTCGCGGACGGCAAGTTCCCGGTCCGTCTCTCCCAGCGTCTCATCTATCAGAGCATCCGCCAACGTATTCCCATCGGCATCCTGATAATCATACAGATACGCCATGGCTTCATCCGCACTGGAGAGCACACTATCCACGTTGTCCGCCACATATGCCGTCATGTCTGAGTAAGATGCGGTCATATTGTCCCGGATCATCCTGCTGAAACGGAAAAAGAAAAACAGACTCAGCAGCAGCAGCGGAATCAATCCGAAAGTGACAAAGGAAACCGCCATTTTGGAAAATGTAGTCCGGTAGCGCTTCTTTTTCATGACGCACCTCCCGCCGCAGACGCATCCCATGCGTCCTGAATTTTCTGCAGCCCGGACTCCACGGAATAATCGCCATCCATAATCTGCCTCACCAGCTCCAGCATACTCTTTTCAAACTCTTCCGGCGTATCTTCATTTCCAATGTAGAGCGATACTTTTTCATCAGCGCCCTGAAAAGCCTCCCACACATCCTGCAGTACAGATTCCTCCTCATAGTCCAGGACCAGATCCGTAAGCGGAAACGTACCGGACGCCTCGCAGAGTGCGGCATATACTTCATCGGAATAAAACCAGGTCAGAAACGTCATGGCCGCCTCGTATTTTTCCTCATCCTCCGTACATTCCGCCGTCACCGACCAGTAGGTGTCCAGGTTATCCGTGGCATAAACAGTTCCGGATTCATCCGGCACATAAAACCATCCGAGTTCCATCTCGGCATCCAGTTTTTCAATAGCCGCTGCCGTCCACGGTCCCGTATAGATGAGAGCAATCTCCCCCTCTGTCATCTTATAGGGAAGGCCGGTGTCCGTCGTGGTCAGCCAGGATTCATTGACGTAGCCGTTTGCGCAGAGATCATAGAGATGATTCATCATCGCTACCGCCTCCGCATCTGTCCAGGACACTTCCCCCGCACTGCACTTTTTCAGCCAGTCCGCATCCGCGGTCAGCAGATCCGTATGAAAAAAGTGATTCACCCAGAATTCCATATGCCACAGATCTGACCCGCCGATGCCGATGGGCGTAATCCCGTTATCCTTCAGAGTCTGACAGAGTTCCAGGAAATCCGTGTAGGTCTCCGGTTCCTCCAGCCCATACTCCTCAAACAGTGTTTTATTATAGAGGATGCCCCAGGTAGACTCCACCGCTCCCACACCGTAAATCTTCCCATCGTATGTATAGACAGAGGAAACCTCCGCGGCGACCGTGTCCTGAATCTCTCCCAGAAGCCCCACTTCCGCATAAGCCCCCGGCGTCTTCATCTGGACGATATCCCCCAGCTCCCCCCGCGCAATCCGTCTGGTAAGAATATCCTCATACACATTATCCTCGTAATTGACCTCATAATTGATTATGATATCTGTATGGGTTTCCTCAAACTCCTGTATCACATTCTCAATCGCGGAATTCCACTGCGGATTCTGGTAGGCGTAGACCAGTTCCAGCTCCACCGGCTCCGCGGCAGTCTCCGAATCAGAGGCAGCCACACGGTCAGCAAAAATATCGTAAACCAGGGCGACGCAAAGAGCAGCCAGCACGAGACAAAACAACGGTATCAGGCTTGCCATTTTTTTCGGAAGATTCTGTGTTCTTTTCTTTTTCCTGTCGTCCATATTTCACAATGCCTCTCTTTTATTCCGTATTACACCTGTAATTCACACCCGCAGGAATTGACATCCATGCTGCTGTGTATAAGCTCAATCACAGAATTCTCACTGTATCGCACAGCTCTCGAGCCCGTACAATGCAGCTCCGAGCGCACCGACGATCTCCGGCTGTTCATAGATATAAAGCGGCGCGCCGAGCATCTCCTCCAGCACCTTCACCACGCCCGGATTTTTGGCGACGCCGCCGGTCATCATAAACTCCTGTTCCAATCCCACACGCTTCAGGAGGGAGAGCGCTTTCCCGGCAATTGCTCTGTGGATGCCATGCGCGATATCCGCGGTCTCCTTATTCTGCGCGATGAGCGAGATGACCTCCGACTCGGCAAAGACAGAACACATGCTGCTGATCTCCACATTTTCTTTTGACTGCAGCGACACCGGTCCCAGCTCATCAATGCCGATTTCCAGTGTCCTCGCCATCATCTCAAGGAAACGGCCCGTTCCCGCGGCGCATTTGTCGTTCATGACAAAATCCACCACATCCCCCTGCTCATTCAGCCGTATCGCCTTGCTGTCCTGTCCTCCGATGTCGAGGATCGTGCGAACAGCGGGATTTAAGAAATGAGCGCCTTTCCCATGGCAGCTGATCTCCGTCACATTGCGGTCGGCAAAAGGAATGCTGACCCTGCCATAGCCGGTGGAGACAATCAGGGAAACCGCCTCCCGCGGCAGCCCCGCTTCTTTCAGAATCTCCTGCAAAATCTTTTCCGCACTCTCGCCGCTTTTGGCTCCGGTGCGGACGACAGCCCAGGAGACGATCTCTTTTTTCTCATTGATAATGACCGCGTTCGTGGAAGTAGACCCGCTGTCAATGCCCATCACATACATCGGCATATTCTCCTTTTTCCCATTTCCGCCACACCCATCCGGGCGTGTACTCACGCCGTTCTCATACCTGTCACACTCATCCGGGTTCACACCCCTGCCATCCTTATTCCCGTCATACTCACCCGGGCACGTACGCCCGCCGGCATCTGCAACCGGGTGTGCTTCCTGCAGCATAGCAGCATCCCTGGCAACCTCCTCCCCGGACAGACGACTCTGTCCCGGGAAATCAGCACATCCATCCGGGCAGCAGGCGCGGCATGGTTCTCCCGACGGCATTTCTTCATCTCCCTGCAAACCTGTCCTTACGGCATGCGCTTTCCGCGCCCGCAGCGATTCCAGAAACGCCTCCACCCGGGTCAGAATCTGCCCGGCACACTGGCTGGTCGCGTCGGTCTCCAGCTTTACCAGGGGCAGCACACCACTCTCCTTCATCCCCGCATATTCATAAGAATAAATATCGCAGAATTTCACCGTGTGATAGATAATGCCATCCAATTCACCGGCCATTTCCTCCAGCTTCCGCCTGTGCTCCTCCACCCGGCTCATCCGCATGCAGGGCATCCGCGTCAGCAGGCTCTTCGCATAGCTTTGCAGGATTGCATCCCGATCAACCGCAAACTCCCGCGTGACTCCCGTACAGGTCAGATCCAGGGCAATCTCAGCTCCGAGATCCTCAATCAGCTTCTTAATCTCAGATCCTGGTCTCGCGCCGGCCAGGCAGACCCTGATATCCGCCTCTTTCTTCGGGAGCAATCCCGCCTCGATCAGCTCCTTTTTCCGGGCCTGCATGTCAAATTCCCGGCTGCATATCTCTTCCAGCTTTTCCGGATCAAACGTCTTCCCGGAAAAAGCCGCATAAGCGCGGATCAGTTCTTCCATCTGCTGCACATACATCGATACGGAAAAATCATTTACTTTCCGCGGCAGATCGAAACAAAAGAAAAACTTCTCCGGGAAACGCCGCCGCAGCGCATCGTACAGCCTGTGGGAGCTGTCGCAGCAGGTGGTAAAAAGCATACCCTCATATCCAGCGCTCACAAACTCTTCCAGCACCGCTTTTACAAAGGAGCACATATTCGGGTGCATCAGTGTATCTGCCTGTGTAAAATTGGTGACATGCGGCTCCATCATGACAACCGGCGTGTCAAACGCCTCCAGAATCTCGATAGGCGCATATTTGCACATATAGGCAATCATTTTTCTCTCCCATTATGTTCTATCATTTCTAAAAACGCCTCGAACCGGGTCCGAATCTGCCCGTCGTGGCTGTTGCGGCGGTCCATCCCATCCCCATCGAGAATCAGAAACGGCATATTGATCTCCTGCATCTTTTCCTTCAGGATCATAGCCCCGCCCGAGGACTGTTTGCAGCCCCAGTGGCAGAAGTTGATCACACCGTCCGGCTGGATTTCCTGCACAACGTCCCGCACCAGATTCGCTTTCCGTTCGTAGGAGCCGGTGTAGATATTGCTGATCATCTTTTTCGCCAGCGACTCCAGCGGATGCGCGGTGTCCAGCGGCTCCGTATAATCCAGGCTCATCTCACCCCCCTGGATCTGATACTTATCTCTGCCTTTTAAATAACTCTGCTTCGTTTCCTGCATACAGGGCAGAAGGTGTACCCAGAACACATTGACACCGTGAAACTCCGGCGCGGCGGCCACCTCCGCCTCCATCGTTTTATAAAATTCCAGGATCTCCGGCATGCCGATATTCAGATGATTGGCAAAAAGCAGGTACATCTGCAGCGTCAGCGTGCTGGTGTAAGCCCTTGTCCGCATCATGGAAAGCGTCCGCCGGTAGCTCTCTTTCGATTCATTTTCCCGCTCCAGCACTGCTGAAAGCCGATCATAATCCATCTTTTTCCCGAACGTCTCCTCCAGACGGCCGATCAGCTCGCGCAGCTGTTCTGCCACATAAGCCTCCGCCTCCGGAGAGTACCGATCCGGAATATCCAGCAGAAAATCCGGAATCTGATACCGGTCCGCCAGGTAACGGAACGTATTGACATTCCCGTCACAGATGGTTGATGTCGTCACGGCAAAAGCCGGCGGCGGAATCACACCGCTGTCCACCGCGCCGATAAAGTTCTTATGATAGGAACAAAGCGTCGGTGCAATGCCCTCGTTCTCCGCAAAGTCCAGAAAATAATCTTCTATCGTAAATCCAGACAGAAACGAGGACAGGCACTCAACCGAAAGTGAGTGCACATCGAAGCACTGTAAAATCTCCACCGGCGAAAATATATTCGCCCACACGGACCGCTCCGGCTGCCGCAGTGCCGCCAGAACCTCCCCCACCGCAAACGTATTCAGATAACGCCAGGCATATGGAATCTTTTTATCCGCAAAATATCTCGTGCGGAATTTCTCCAGCATCAATCCGGCATTGATCATGCGCCGGGCTGCCAGAGGATGCTCCGGCGCGTATTTTTTTATCATATTACCGTAGGTTCGAACCAGTTTTCTCTCCATCCCTGCTGAAAATCCTCTCATATCCCGGCACGGCAACGCGCAGATATCCGGGAATTTTTCTTTTCAAATGATATCTTCGCAGCCAGATTACCCGCGCACTAAACTTTTACAATACGCTGCCCCGCCGCCTTCATCAGACGGTTCATAATGGCCCTGCCAAGCCGCAGTTCCGAAAAACTCTCGGAATAAATCCGATCCACGCCCAGATCATCAAAATCACGCAGAAATGCATAGAGATGGCGGGTAATACTTTCCTCGTCCGCGCGGTCGCCGATGCACTTGACCGCATCGGCGTGATAGCGTTCCACCGTCTGCTCCGTACAGATTACGCCGGTCTTTTCCCCTTTCGCTCCGGCTTCCGCCGCCCTGGCATTGATATACTCCGCCACGCGCAGCGTCTCTCCGCTGACAATCGTCAGTTCCGCTTTCGGCGCATAGTGCCGGTACTTCATCCCCGGCGCTTTCGGCCGCACATTCGCGTCCGTTCCGGCAAACCCGGGGTCGTCACAGACACTCCCTATGACATCCGCGATCATCTCCCGCGTAATATATCCCGGCCGCAGAATCATCGGCATTTCTTCGCTGACCCAGGTTCCGTCACTCTTTCTGGAAATGCCGCTCAGATCTACGATGGTGGACTCAATTCCGATCTCCACCGCACCGCCGTCCAGAATCATGGGTATTTTCCCATTCAGATCCGTATCGACATGCTGCGCCGTGGTCGGGCTTGGCCGGCCAGATGTGTTCGCGCTAGGCGCGGCAATATAGCCGCCGCCCGCCCGGATCAGAGCCAGCGCCACCGGATGGCTGGGCATACGTACTGCCACGGTATCCAGTCCCCCCGTCGTCTCCAGGGGAACTGCCTCACTTTTCTGAAAAATCATAGTCAGGGGACCTGGCCAGAAAGCATCCGCCAGCAGCTTCGCCTGGGGCGGAATCTCGCGCGCAATGCGGTCCAGCGCTTCAAAATCAGCGATATGAACAATCAGCGGGTTATCCGACGGACGTCCTTTCGCCGCGTAAATGCGCTTCGCGCCCTCCGGCAGCAGGGCATCCGCGCCGAGACCGTACACCGTCTCCGTGGGAAAAGCCACCAGTCCGCCTTCTCTAATTATTTTCGCCGCAGCCTCTATTTTTTCCGGCTCCGGCTGTTGTCTGTTAATTTTTTCTGTTTTTGTTATCATCATAGTTGGAATTATAGCATATTTCACACAGCATGAACAGATTTTTGTTCCGAACGGATAGAGTAAACTTATTGTCAGTTGGAGAGTAGCAGAGAATCCCTGCATCAGAC
>JAJQAD010000083.1 GCA_021204005.1 Clostridiales bacterium | reverse complement strand
CTGTTCCATGGGATGCGCGCAGAAGACGGAGACCTGCGGCAGCCTGGCGGTGAAAGCGCTTCCGGATCCGGAGGGACCGGTGAATGCGGGGGTGCTCTGTATCGGCGGTAAGTTCGGATTCTCCAGTGCGTTAAAGGAGGAGAAAAGGGTATATGCGCCGATGATGAAAGGAAACGGCGTTTTGGCAGACTCCGGCGAAGGGAATCTGTCCTGTACGGCGACCTCCGGTGAATGCGCGGGAGCGGCAGGTGCGGCTTTCAAGCCCACCAATTACCACGATGCACTGGTGCTCACTGCAAAATCTTTCGAGTCAGTTGCCAGACGGTATGGCAGCGAAGCGGCAGCCATCGCGGTGTCAGATCGTTTTACCAATGAGGAAGCTTATGTGGCGAAGAAGCTGGCGGAGAGCCTGGGCGCAAAGATCTTCTGCTTTAACAATTGCGCCTGCGGACTGGAGCCGGTGCTCGGCCTGGATGCATCGCCGAACACAATGGATGAGCTCCTGAGTACGGAAGTGATTCTGGCGGTGGGCTTCGATGCCCCGGCCAATCAGGTGATGCGCGTGAAGCTGATGCAGGCGGCAAAGGCCGGCGCAAAGGTGGTGCTGCTCAACCCGCTCGGATCTGAACAGGAACACATGGGATTTGTATCAAAAGCGGTATATACAGAGAATACGCTGGATTTCCTGAAACAGATTGCGAAAGCGGCAGCGGAGAAAATGATCGCTGGCGAAATTGGCGCTGCGGGCAATGCGGCAGAAGCCGGTGTGAAAGCCGATGCTTTGAAAAAGGCTGCGGAAGCATGTGAAAAAGCGGGAATCAGCGGATTTGCAGAATTTGCGGCATCTCTGGAATCTGTACAGGTGTCTGCTGAGGCGGCGGCCATCGCGGGATTGTATGCGAACGCGAAGAAAGCTATGATCGTCTTCCAGCAGAATGTGGTATCCGTCTCCTGTGCACAGCTGATTGCGGATATTGCGCTGCTTTCCGGACATATCGGAAGCCCGCGGGACGGCATCGTGATGCTGAAGTCCAAGAATAACAGCCAGGGTCTGAACCGGCTCGGCATCACAGCCGGCGCTGAGAGCATGGAAGGAGTCAAAGCCCTGCTGATCCTCGGTGAAAATCCGCCGAAGGAGATGGTCGGCGAGGTGGAATTTCTGGCAGTGTGTGATACGCATTGCACGCCGATAGCGGGGAGCGCAGATGTAATCCTTCCGGGCACGGCGCCAATCCATGCGGAGGGCAGTTATCTCAATACGGAGCGGCGCTTCCAGGAGACCCATGCGGCGCTGGAACCGGAGGCTCTGCTGAACAACTGGCAGCTGCTCTGTGAACTGGCGGAGACACTGGAAATCGTTTTCCCTTATGACACCGAGGAGGATATCGAGCGGGAGATGAACAGTACGCTGGAATGGTACCGCGAGGCGTCTGAGGGAGAGATCATCGGCGGCGTGTTGCAGCCGACACAGCGGACGCTGGTGCCGGTTGGCGACGACTTGTTCGCGGATCCGATGCCGAACATGGATTATCTGAAGGATATTATAAAGTAGAGTCAATGAAAGAAATGATTGCCTGATTAATACAATTGTCTATTAGCACTGCTTGCCTGCATAGACAGGACAAACAAGCGATAAAAAAGTGTCATAGACACTTTTTGCGAAAATTTTGAAAAAAGGACATGTTTCGCAGGAGATGAATCTTGTGAAGCGTGTCCTTTTGTCTATATTGTGAATGAAAAAGGTAATGATCTGAGTTTTGAAAAGTAATATAGAAGGTTTCAAAAAAATCATTTATTAAGTCTTGACACACGTATTGCACACGTGCTATTGTTGATAGCGAGAGAGGGGAAGGAGAATACAGAAGATGCCGATCAAACCGAAAGGCATGATAAAACTGTTGAAGAAAAATGGTTTTAGGGTGGTGAGCCAAAATGGGTCTCATGTAAAACTTCGCAATCCACAGACAGGGCGGCAAGTAATAGTTCCTATTCATAACAAAGATATGAAAAAGGGATTGGAGCAGGCTATACGAAAACAGGCAGGCATTAAATAAGATGTTTTAGACAACGTGAAAGAAAAGCATGTTGCATGATGAAATGGAGGAAAATGATGAAGAAATTATATTATCCCGCAATTTTTCATGTCGCGGAAGAAGGTGGATTCTGGGTTTCTTTTCCGGACATTCCCGAGTGCTTTACTGAGGGGGATAATATGGATGAAGCTTATGAGCGGGCTGAGGAAGCACTTGGCCTGGCGTTGACCGAGCGCTTGAGAGAAGGAGAAAATCTTCCGATGGCATCTGATTTCCGGTGCGTGGGAGATGAGGGCACGCTTGTTGTTATTCCGCTTGATCTTGATGAATACAATCGGAAATACCGTAACAGAGCGGTGAAGAAGACACTTACTATACCAGAATGGTTAAACGAAAAGGCTCTGGATATGAATATTAATTTTTCACAGGTTTTGCAGGAAGCTCTTCTGGAGCGGATTATATAACACAAATAAATAGCACAAAAAAAGCGTCAAGAAAAAATACTTGACACCCCGTCACAACTATGGTATTCTACCCAAGGTGATTGAAATGGAGAAAATCGGGCGTCAGGTTTTTCTGTATGATTTTTACGGGGAATTGCTGACGGAGTATCAGAAGAGTGTGTACGAGGATGTCGTGTTAAACGACCTGTCGCTGAGCGAGATCGCCGAGGAGCGGGGGATCAGCCGTCAGGGTGTGCACGATCTGATCAAGCGCTGTGACCGGATCCTGAATTCCTATGAGGAGAAGCTTCATCTGGTGGAGCGGTTTATCCGCACCCGCGACGATGCCACCAGAATCTGGGAACTCTCCGGAGGACGAAGTGCAGGAGAGATTGTATGCGCTGAATTCCAGGATGACGGGAAAAGTGACAGACACCTGCCCGGAGCAGGTGCTGACGGAACAGATGCTGTGATTCCGGACGAGGGAACTGAAAAGGCAGGAGCCAATCAGAATCCGGATGGGGAATGCAGTGAAGAGAGAGAAAACCGGAATCCGACGGATGTGATGCGGGAGATTCACCGTATCTCCGGACGTATATTAGAGGAGTTATAGAATGGCATTTGACAGTTTGACAGAAAAACTCCAGAATGTATTTAAGAACCTGCGCAGCAAAGGACGCCTGACGGAGGCCGATGTGAAAGCCGCGTTGAAAGAAGTCAAGATGGCGCTGCTGGAAGCGGATGTCAATTTCCGCGTGGTGAAGCAGTTCGTCAAGGCGGTGCAGGAGCGCGCGGTCGGTTCCGACGTGATGAACGGCTTAAATCCCGGTCAGATGGTGATCAAGATCGTCAATGAAGAGATGGTCAAAATGATGGGCTCTGAGACTGTGGAGATTAAGCTGAATCCTGGTCAGGCCACTACGATCATCATGATGGCTGGTCTGCAGGGTGCAGGTAAGACGACCACTGCCGCGAAGCTGGCGGGAAAGTATAAACTCAAAGGAAAGAAGCCGCTGCTCGTCGCCTGTGACGTGTATCGTCCGGCTGCAATCCAGCAGTTACAGATCAACGGAGAAAAGCAGGGTGTTGAGGTCTTTTCCATGGGAGACGGCCACAAGCCCGTTGATATAGCAAAAGCTGCTGTGGAGCACGCGGCGAAGAATGGCAACAACATCATCATTCTGGATACCGCGGGACGTCTTCACATTGATGAGGATATGATGGATGAGCTGATCGCCATCAAGGAGCATGTGGCGGTGGATCAGACGGTGCTGGTGGTGGACGCCATGACCGGTCAGGATGCGGTGAACGTGGCAGGCACTTTTGATGAGAAAGTCGGTATTGACGGTGTGATCATCACCAAGCTGGACGGCGACACCAGAGGCGGAGCCGCGCTTTCCATCCGTGCCGTGACGGGCAAGCCGATTTTTTATGCCGGTATGGGCGAGAAGCTTTCTGATCTGGAGCAGTTTTACCCGGATCGCATGGCTTCCAGAATTCTGGGCATGGGCGATGTCCTCTCGCTGATTGAGAAGGCGGAGGCTGAGATGGACCAGGAGAAGGCTGCCGAGATGGAGCAGCGCATGCGCAAGGCGGAGTTCTCCTACAATGATTATCTGGAATCCATGAATCAGATGAAAAAGATGGGCGGCCTTACCAGTGTTCTCGGCATGATGCCGGGGATGAACAACGCCCAGATGAGACAGATCGAGGACGCCATGGATGATAAGAAAATGGCGCGGATTGAGGGCATTATTTATTCCATGACGCCCGAGGAGAGAGACAATCCCTCCATTATGAATCCCAGCCGCAAGCGGCGCATCGCGCAGGGAGCCGGGGTGGATATCAGCGAGGTTAACCGTCTGGTGAAGCAGTTTGACCAGGCCCGGAAGATGATGAAGCAGATGACCGGCATGAAGAAAGGCCGGCGGGGTCTGGGCGGTTTCGGAGGACTGGGCGGTAAAATGGGAGGCATGAAAGGCTTTCCGTTCTGAATAATTTTGTTATCAGCTTATTCCGGCTGTCTGAGAGCAGTTGGGGTAATGTAGATAAATGGTAACTGCGATACGTATTGATAAAAGGAAGATAAGTGTTGATTGCAGCCTTTTGTCAGTCTGAATATATCATGCAGTTGCAAAAAAGTGTACAATACAGGAGGTGAAATGAAATGGTTAAGATCAGATTAAAGAGAATGGGGCAGAAGAAAGCGCCTTTTTACAGAATTATTGTTGCTGATTCCAGAAGCCCGCGTGACGGCAGATTCATCGAGGAAATTGGCTACTATGATCCGACGAAGGAGCCGTCTGTCATCCGTGTAGATGAGGAAGCAGCAAAAAAATGGCTGGCTACCGGTGCGCAGCCCACGCAGACTGTGGACAAGATTTTCAAGATCGCCGGCATCGAAAAATAAAGATGAGTGAGGTGACGAAATGAAAGAATTAGTGGAAGTCATTGCAAAATCACTAGTTGACCACCCGGAAGAGGTATCTGTCACCGAGACAGAAAAGGAGCGAGTAATCGTTCTGGAGCTCCATGTTGCGCAGACTGATATGGGAAAAGTGATCGGCAAACAGGGCCGGATTGCCAAGGCGATCCGTTCCGTTGTGAAGGCAGCAGCATCCAGAGAGGATAAGAAGGTAGTTGTCGAGATTGTGGAGCAGGAGCAGTAATTTTCGAGGAAACTGTATATTCAGTTGTGCGTATGATGTACAAAACAGAAACGATGAAAGTGGTTCCGAAACAGACAGGAAGCAGAGAGGACGTGACGAAAGCCATGTCCTCATTTTACCTGTGAACAAGGAGAATGCATGCAGGATAGATTTCAGGTCGGAGTGATTTCAAGCACCCACGGCGTGGCCGGTGAGGTGAAGGTATTTCCGACAACCGACGATGTGAAGCGGTTTAAAAAGTTAAAACATGTGATTCTGGATACCGGAAAAGAAGAGCTTGAACTGGAAATCACACAGGTAAAGTTTTTCAAGCAGATGGTGATTTTAAAATTCCGGGAGTTTTCCAATATCAATGAGGTGGAGCGTTTTCGCGGTAAGAGCCTGTACGTGACAAGGGAAAACGCGGTAAAGCTTCAGAAGGATGAGTATTTTATTGCGGATATGATCGGCATGCGGGTCGTATCCACGGACGGCGAGGAACTCGGCACGCTGCAGGATGTGATGCAGACCGGAGCGAACGACGTCTATGTGGTGGAGAATAAGAGCGGTGAGGAACTTTTACTCCCGGCGATTCATGACTGCGTAAAGCAGGTGGATATGGATCAGGGTGTGATCACGGTGTATCTGATGCCGGGACTGCGGGATTAGGAATTGTTGTGAGATAATATGTACAGTTTATCTTGTGACAGTTCTTTCGTGAACGTGATTTGATAAGAACAGATGAGGGAATGGCAGGAGCAGAATAGACCAGAGATGTCCTGCAAAGGACCTTGAATCATGGAGGATAAATGAGATTTCACATCTTAACGTTATTTCCGGACATGGTGCGCCAGGGACTGGAGACCAGCATTATCGGGAATGCCATCCAGAATGGAATTCTGGAGCTGAATCTGATTAACATCAGGGATTTTTCGCAGGACAGGCATAAAAAAGTGGACGACTATCCCTACGGCGGAGGAGCGGGCATGGTGATGCAGGCGCAGCCCGTCTATGACGCCTGGAGATCTGTTGCAGATTCCATCGGATGTCGGCCGAGGTGTATTTATCTGACTCCGCAGGGAAGTCTTTTTACCCAGCCGATGGCGAAAGCTCTGGCGGCAGAGGACGATCTGATTTTCCTCTGCGGCCATTATGAGGGAGTCGACGAGCGGGTTCTGGAGGAAATCGTGACGGATCAGGTATCCATCGGTGATTATGTACTGACCGGCGGGGAGCTTCCTGCCATGGTCATGGCGGATGCGATCGCCCGGATGGTGCCCGGCGTGCTCACCAACGAGGAGTCGGGAAGCACCGAATCTCTGGAAGGAGGACTTCTGGAATATCCGCAATACAGCCGCCCTGCCGAGTGGATGGGAAAGAAAGTGCCGCCGGTTCTGCTGTCGGGCGATCATCAGAAAGTTGAGTCCTGGCGGCGGGAGCAGTCTGTGCTGCGGACGCTGCGGCAGCGACCGGAACTGCTGGAAGAGGCGGAATTGTCGCTGGACGATGTGAAGTTGATTCTTAAGTTATCCGATAAATTGTCTCATCCGTCCTGCATTTTTTCAGAAAACCCTTGCAATTCCTCACTGCCTGTGTTAAAGTAACATTTGTTGTGAAGAAAAGAGATGGTCCTCTGTTACACGATTGTTGTATTAAGAACATCCAGATGATAGGAGGTCACAAAATGAACGCTAGTGAAATTATCAGAAACATCGAAGCAGAGCAGATGCGCGATGATATTGCCGAGTTCCATGTGGGAGATACCGTTCGTGTACATGCGAAGATCAAAGAGGGCAATCGCGAGAGAATCCAGGTATTTGAAGGTACCGTATTAAAGAGACAGGGCGGCAGCAACCGTGAGACATTCACAGTCCGCAAGCTTTCCAACGGTATCGGAGTGGAGAAGACCTGGCCGCTTCATTCCCCTGTTGTAGAGAAGATTGAGGTGGTTCGCCGCGGTAAAGTCAGAAGAGCGAAGCTGAATTATCTGAGAGGCCGTGTCGGCAAGAAAGCCAAGGTCAAAGAGCTGGTAAGATAAGAGTGCTCATGCAAGGGGTTGTGGATTGTCACAACCCCTTTTTTCCTATATGGGGAAACGCCATAGCGAAGAAATGCACAGCATTCTCAGACCTGGCTCTGCATAACTATTTTGTTGAAACAACTGTCCTGTTGGGCGGTGTCTGATCAGGAGGAAACGATGGCTTTCATACAATCGAAAGGGCTGAGCTTCCGCCGTCGGCGGAAAAAAGTATCTCTGTCAGCGGCAAAGTTTATTTTGTTTTTTATAGGAAAAATTCTGATCACCCTCTTTCTTGCTCTTTTTCTGGTATATTTTCTGGGCATGCGGGTAACGGTGGCCGGAAGCTCCATGGAGAGCACTCTTTCCGATGGTGAAAAGATGTATGTCAACCGCTTCCTTTACACTCTTTCTGACCCAAAGGCCGGCGATGTGGTTGTATTTTTACCGAATGGCAATGAAAAGAGCCAGTATTATGTGAAGCGCGTGGTGGCGGTGCCCGGAGACACGGTACAGATTGTGGACGGGGTTCTCTATGTCAACGGGGAAATCTATGATGACGAGGACACGGAGGCAATCGAAAATGCGGGTCTTGCCGAGGAGGAGATTACCATTGGCGAAGGTGAGTATTTTGTGCTGGGAGACAACCGGAATAACAGTGAAGACAGCCGTTACGCCAACATCGGCAATGTCAGTGAGGAGGATATTGTCGGAAAAGCGTGGTTTTATTACGCCGGGATCCGGGATATGGGTCTGGTAAAGTAGAGGGAAGATCTCGTTAAATATGTAAGATGGATTGGCAGGCGTGTAATGCCTGGTCTTGTGCACGAATCAGGTGGAAAGAGCCTTCTGCGTACGATACAGGACAGATGGAAAGGAAGTTTGCGTGAATTATCAATGGTACCCCGGGCATATGACGAAAGCAAAACGTCAGATGCAGGAAGATATAAAGTTGATTGACCTGGTGATCGAGCTGGTGGATGCCCGTATTCCTTTAAGCAGCAGGAATCCGGACATTGACGATCTGGGAAAAAACAAAGCGCGCCTGATTTTGCTGAACAAGGCGGATTTGGCGGATGAGAAGAAAAATAAGCTCTGGAAAGCCTGTTTTCAGAAACAGGGCTTTTTTGTCGTGGAGCTGGACGCCAGAAAACGCAACAGTATGAAACTGATTCAGGATACGATTCTGGAGTCCTGCAAAGAAAAGATTGAGAGAGACCGGCGGCGCGGTATCAAAAACCGTCCGATCCGCGCTATGGTTGTGGGGATTCCGAACGTGGGGAAATCTACCTTCATCAATACGTTTGCGGGAAAAGCCGCCGCGAAAACCGGAAACCGCCCCGGCGTTACCAAGGGGAAACAGTGGATCCGCCTGAATAAAAACGTGGAACTGCTGGATACGCCCGGCATTCTCTGGCCGAAATTCGACGATCAGGCGGTCGGAATGCGTCTGGCCTGGATCGGTTCGATGAACGACAGTATTTTAAATATCGATGAACTTTCTCTGGATCTGATTGCTTACCTGACAGAGAATTATCCGGGAGCTCTGGCGGAGCGTTACCGGATTCAAAAGACAGGTGAAAGCACGGATGTTTCTCAGGAAAAAGAAGAGGATGCAGCACAGCGGAATCAGGCGGCTTCTGATGAAAAAGGGCTGAAGCCTGTGGAAATCCTGGAACAGATTGCAAAGAGCCGCAACTGTATCCGCAGCGGAGGAGAGATTGATTATTCAAAAGCGGCAGTACTGTTACTGGATGACTTCCGTTCAGGGCGGCTGGGGCGGCTTACAATGGAAAGTCCGGCCATTTATGATACGAATGGATTCGACTCATGACTCATAGTTCTTTACATGCGTAAAAGCAGCAGTGGAACAACAAAAGGTAGATCATATGCAGAACAAACGCAGAGTAGGTTCTCTCCATGAGGCCAGGGTGGCAGATTGGTTAAAACGCCACGGTTATCGGATTCTGGCGCGAAATTTCCGCTGCCGGTTCGGAGAGATTGATATTATCGCGAAAAAAGATGGCTGTATCTCCTTTGTAGAAGTGAAATACAGGAGCAGTGACAGCCACGGCTTGCCGCAGGAGGCTGTGGATTTCCGGAAACAGCAGAGGATATCCAATGCCGCTTCCTATTATCTGTATGCCCGCCGATACCCGATGGATACGCCCTGCCGTTTCGATGTGGCGGCGGTTTCCGGGGAAGGAATCAGGCTGATTGAGAACGCCTTCCCCTACTGCGGGAATTACGGCGGATAATTTGTCTGTACATGAAGGGATATCTGACTGAGGCGATGGAATAGAATGGATAGAAGAACCCGTGTTTATTTTGTCTGACCTGCAGCGCGCGTTAACACCGGGAGCGCGTATGGTTGGCGGAATGGAGAAATGAGATGGCGGAGAAAAAAATAGGGGAAATACGTACAGAATTACAAATGACAGCGGATGATGCATTGCCGGCTTTTGTCGCCGCATATGAGACAGACCCCCGCACGGGCGTACAGTCCCTGGTGGCTCAGGCGCGGAAACGGATGGCGAAGCTGGAGGCAGAGATTGCCCGCACGGAGAATCTGAAAATATACGAGCGCAAGTATGCCGATTATGAGTTTATCTGCGGCATTGATGAAGTCGGCCGCGGGCCGCTGGCGGGTCCGGTGGTGGCGTGCGCTGTGATTCTTCCGAAAGACTGTCAGATACTTTATATCAATGATTCGAAAAAACTTTCCGCGAAAAAACGGGAGGAGCTTTATGATGTTATCATGGACCGGGCGGTTGCTGTGGGAATCGGCATGCGCAGCCCGCAGCGCATCGACGAGATCAACATCCTGCAGGCAACCTATGAGGCTATGAGGGAAGCCATCGGCAAACTGGATCCGCAGCCGACATTGCTCTTAAATGATGCCGTGACAATCCCGGAGGTCTCTATCCGGCAGGTGCCGATCATCAAGGGCGATGCGAAGAGCATTTCCATCGGTGCGGCGAGCATTGTCGCGAAAGTGACCAGAGACCGGCTGATGGTGGAGTATGATAAGATTATGCCGGAGTATGGATTCGCGGCAAATAAGGGGTACGGCTCGGCGGTACATATCGAAGCACTGAAAAAATACGGCCCTACACCGATCCACCGGCAGAGTTTTATCGGACATTTTGTGTAAGAAATGAGATTTATAAGAAAAAATAACGAAAATATATTGCAGATAGAATACCATAAGATGTCAGATGGTCAGACGCTTCCTCTGTTGAAATTCCCGTTGCTGGAAGAACCCAACATGGTGCGGCACGGTTTCACCACGCGTCTGGGCGGAGTCAGTGAGGGAATCTTTTCCGCGCTGAATCTCAGCTTCACCAGAGGAGATGATCCGGATCATGTGACGGAGAATTACCGCCGCCTGGCCGGAGCGTTGGGCGTTGATTTGGAGCGAATTGTCTGTTCTGACCAGACACACACCACAAATGTTCGTGTGGTTACGGAGGCAGACGCGGGAAAGGGTGTCGTTCGTCCGAAAGATTTCACGGATGTGGATGGCCTGATCACGGATGTCCCCGGCCTGACGCTGGCGACCTTTTTTGCGGATTGTGTGCCGCTTTATTTTGTGGATCCGGTGCACCGTGCGATCGGTCTGAGTCATTCCGGCTGGCGGGGGACGGTGGCCCGGATGGGTGAGAAAACACTGCAGGCGATGGCGGAGAACTATGGCACGCGGCCGGAGGAGGCGGTGTGCGCAATTGGGCCGTCGATCTGTCAGGATTGCTATGAGGTCAGCGCGGATGTGGCGGAGATTTTTGCGCAGGAGTTTGCCGGGCATGAGGCGGAGATCATAAAACCGCAGAGATTTAATGATCGCGATGCAGATTTCCTAAAGCCGCAGGAGATGACCAGGTGAGGTACGGGCGTTACCAGGTCATGGGAGCAATTTGCGAAAACCGGACAGACAGGAAAGAGAAGCGAGATAATTTCCGATATAAAAAATGACGAAAAGGTTCAAAATGATAGCATAGCAACGACATCGTTATGTGCGGAAGCAATACGTCAGGCACCGAAAGACAGAAAATATCAGCTGGATCTCTGGAAAGCAAACGAGATCGTTCTTCTGGAAGCCGGGGTTCTGCGGGAGCATCTGTCGGTTACTGATATCTGCACCTGCTGTAATCCGGATCTGCTGTTTTCCCACCGCGCCAGTCACGGGGAGAGGGGAAACCTCGGGGCGTTTCTGTCCCTGCGGGAGCGTTGTTGAATATAATTTTCTGAAAGAATAGTGAAATAGCTGAATTGAAAAAGTAAATTCCAGTGCAAGAGTAAATTCCACATGCCCTTTAA
>JAJQAD010000050.1 GCA_021204005.1 Clostridiales bacterium | reverse complement strand
CGGCTTGCATGGAAACATATGACGTGATGGCGCCGGTGCTGACGGATGGTAAATTGAATTATCAGACGGTGACGGACGCCGGAGAGATTGTCCTGACAGATGATCTGCCGGTAAAGTCCGCGAAGGAAGCGGTCTTCCCGCGGGTGGAGGCTTTGCTGCGCTTTGAGAAGGAAGAAGTTTCTGTGGTGCAGAAACTGAAACCGGTTTTGCTGGTGGGCGCAAAGCCCTGTGATCTGGAAGGCTTCGCTGTTCTGGACATGGTGTTTTCCGGGAAGCGCTGGAAGCTGGATGACCCGTTTTATGAAAATCGCAGGCAATGCCTCACAATTATCGGTATGGGGTGTCGGGAGGAAAAAGCCGGCTGTTTCTGCAAAAGCAGAGGAATAGACGCAAAGTATTCCGGAAACTGTGATGGTTTTTTACATGCGGATGGAAGCGGTTTCGTCTATGAGGAAATTACCGAGGCCGGAAGCGGTCTGTTTGCGGGGGAAGCCGTGCCGACGCCGCCGCATGACAATCCCCCGAAGGCTGTGCTGCAGATTACCGAGGCGGAAGAAAAAATTTTTGATGCCATGCCATGGGAAGAATATGTACTGGGGTGTATTGGATGCGGTACCTGCACCTATGTCTGTCCTACCTGTCACTGCTTCGCCCTTCGGGACAGTGATACCGGGGCGGAGGTGATCCGGAACCGCTTATGGGATTCCTGTATGTATCCGAATTTTACTTTACATGGAGGTGGACATAATCCCCGGGACAGCAAATGGGCCAGATACCGGCAGAGGGTGATGCATAAATATGTCTATATCCGGGACAATTTTGGACTGACAGCCTGTACCGGCTGTGGGCGCTGCGTGCGGAGCTGCCCGGGCGGCGTCAATATCCGCAGGGTTGTGGAAGATATACAGAGAAGACTGGAGGTGTCAGAAGATGAATAACCCATATATTCCTTCCTATGCCAGGATTGAAAAGGTAACCCAGGAGACGACCTCTGACACCCAGGATGTAAAAACCTACCGGCTGAACCTGAAGGAACCGCTGGATTACGCGCCGGGACAGTTCCTGGAGGTGGGAATCCCGGGAAAAGGGGAGGCGCCGTTCGGCTTTGCGTCGACACCTCTGGAGAAAGATCACCTGGATCTGACCATTAAGAGAACCGGTTCGCTGACGGATGTGATTCACACTCTGCGCGAGGGGGACGGTTTGTGGCTGCGCGGCCCATTCGGGAACACATTTCCTTTAGATGCGTTTGAGGGATATGATCTCTTTTATGCGGCAGGCGGCCTGGGTCTTGCTCCTCTGCGTCCGATGATTGACACGATTTTTCATCCGGACTGGCGAAAAAAATACGGAAAGATTACGATGCTGCTGGCAGCGCGGACGCCCCGGGATTTTATCTTTTCCTATGATTATGAGAAGTGGGCCGCCATGCCGGATACGACCCTGTATCAGACCATCGACCGCATGGAGGAGGGATGGGATAAGCTGGTGGGATTTCCCAACACGCTTATACCCGACATCCCGTTTGATAAGGAAAATACGATTGCAGTCCTGTGCGGCCCGCCGCTGATGATCAAAGCGCTCTCCAATGCCTTTGCTGATCAGGGGATGCCGCTGGATCATATTTATACGACAATGGAAATGCGCATGAGCTGCGGCGTTGGAAAGTGCGGCCGCTGTAACATAGGAAAGCGGTATGTGTGTGTGGACGGCCCGGTATTTTCCATGACAGAACTGGCAGCTATGCCCAACGAGTATTGAAAAGACTTTGGGGAAACGGAGGATGCGGGTATCTGATACATAGCATTCCTGTTTCATCGTAAACATTCGAAAACCGGAATCAGTGAGAGGAGAAAAGAATGGATTATAAGACAGATATTGAGATTGCACAGGCCTGTGAGATGAAAAAAATCACGGAAATCGCCGCGGTGGCGGGGGTAGAAGAAAAGTATCTGGAGCAGTACGGCAATTATAAGGCTAAGGTGGATTACGCTCTGCTGAAAGACAAAAAAAATCAGCCGGATGGGAAACTGATTCTGGTGACTGCCATCAATCCGACCCCGGCGGGCGAGGGAAAGACGACTACCACGGTTGGACTGGCCGACGGCCTGAGAAAGATCGGAAAGAATGCGGTGATGGCGCTGCGGGAACCTTCCCTGGGGCCGGTCTTTGGCGTAAAAGGCGGCGCGGCCGGCGGCGGCTATGCGCAGGTGGTGCCGATGGAGGATATCAACCTGCATTTTACCGGTGATTTTCACGCGATCGGAGCTGCCAACAACCTGCTGGCGGCGATGCTGGACAATCATATCCAGCAGGGGAACGCGCTGGGGATCGACCCGAGAAAGATTACCTGGCGGCGGGCAGTGGATATGAATGACCGCCAGCTGCGAAACATCGTAGACGGGCTTGGAGGCAAGCCCAACGGGACACCCAGAGAGGACGGTTTTGACATCACGGTCGCTTCTGAGGTGATGGCCGTGCTCTGCCTCGCCAGCGATATCAAAGATTTAAAGGAGCGGCTGGCGCGGATTATCGTCGCCTATACCTATGATGATAAGCCGGTCACCGCTGGTGATCTGAAGGCACAGGGAGCCATGGCAGCGCTGTTAAAAGATGCCTTAAAGCCGAACCTGGTGCAGAGCCTGGAAGGAACGCCGGCCTTTATTCACGGAGGTCCGTTTGCCAATATCGCTCACGGCTGCAATTCCGTGACAGCCACCAGGATAGCGATGAAGCTGGGCGATTACGCGGTGACAGAAGCAGGCTTCGGTGCTGACCTGGGAGCGGAGAAGTTCCTTGATATTAAGTGCCGTATGGTTGGATTAAAGCCGTCCGCGGTCGTGATTGTGGCGACGGTGCGCGCACTGAAGAATCACGGCGGCGTGGCAAAAACGGATTTAAACGAGGAGAATCTGGAGGCTCTGGCGGCCGGTCTGCCGAACCTGCTGCGTCATGTGGAGAATGTGACGCAGGTATACAAGCTGCCTTGCGTCGTCGCAATCAACGCGTTTCCTACGGACACGGAGGCAGAACTGAAGCTTGTGGAGGATAAATGCAGGGAGCTTGGCGTCAATGTCGCCCTGTCCGAAGTGTGGGCGAAGGGCGGCGAGGGCGGCACAGCCCTGGCGGAAGAGGTGGTAAGGCTCTGCGAGCAGCCCAATGAATTCCAGTTTGCTTATGATGCGGACGCCGGTATCATGGAGAAACTGAACACTATCGCGGCGAAGATTTACCATGCGGACGGCGTTACGCTTGTGGGCAGCGCGGTGAAGCAGCTAAAGCAGCTGGAGAGCCTGGGATTTGGGAATCTGCCGATCTGTATGGCAAAGACACAGTACAGCTTTTCTGACGACGCGAAAAAACTCGGCGCGCCGGAAGGGTTTACGATTGCGGTGCGCAATCTGAAGGTGTCGGCAGGAGCCGGGTTCATTGTGGCGCTGACCGGCGATATCATGACCATGCCGGGATTGCCAAAGGTGCCTGCAGCTGAGCGGATTGACGTGGACGAGAACGGGGTGATATCAGGATTGTTCTGAGAGTGGCAGTCATCAAGTGTATATCAGAATATGTATACTGATATCTGGACAGGGAACGCAGAAATAAGAAATAATTGACAGAGTAGGAGCAGCGCGTTAAGTGCCGGAGGATGGGAAGTTGCCTCCGGACGAAACACGAAAGTGTGCGGTGCTGCTTCGCATCCGCTGCCGCATAAGGTATGAGTTTCCTTTTGTGGCACCTGTTACGAAAGGAGAATACGATGAAAAACACGAGACAGATGGCATTGGACGCCCTATTGATTGCGCTGTGCGCCGTGCTGGGTTATATTTCCCTGGATCTGGGATTTATCAAGGTAACCTTTGAGAGCCTGCCGGTTTTACTCAGCGGCCTGCTCTTCGGTCCGATGGACGGATTTATTGTCGGAGCGTTGGGTACACTGATTTACCAGGTTCTGCGGTACGGCGTCACGGCCACGACAATATTATGGATGGTTCCGTATATGGTCTGCGGCGGTGTGGTTGGTTTTTACGCGAAGTCACACCATTTCCGGCTTAGCAGAAAACAGACTCTTTTTCTGGTGGTTGTGAGTGAATTGCTGATCACAGTGTTAAATACCGGTGTTATTTTTATTGACAGCAAATTATATGGTTATTATTCGGTTGCCTATGTCTTTGGCTCACTGATTCTTCGCCTGGTCGTGTGTGTGGTAAAAGCGGTAGCGTTTGGTGCGGTTCTTCCCGGGATTGTGAAAGCGGTTCGCCATAGCCTGAATTTGTGGAAGGAAACAGAAAATGCCTCATGATCGTAGGAGCATCAGTATGTACCGTTGCAGGGTCACCGAGCGGTAAATGGAGGAGAAAATTAATATGACGGAGAAAAGCTGCAGAGATTTTGTGGAGGTACTTGGTTCAAAATCATCCGTTCCGGGAGGCGGAGGAGCCGCTGCCCTGGCAGGTGCTCTTGGTACAGCTCTTGGCGAGATGGTGGGAAGCCTGACAGTGGGAAAGAAAAAATATGCGGATGTCCAGGAGGATGTCCTACGACTGAAAGAGGATGCACAAAGGCTCGAACAGGAATTTCTGCACCTTGTGGAGCGCGATGCGGAAGTGTTTGAACCGCTCTCAAAAGCGTATGGTCTTCCAAAGGAGACGGAAGAGCAAAAAGCTCACAAGGCACAGGTGATGGAGGCGGCACTTAAGGAGGCCTGTACGGTTCCGGTGCAGATTATGGAGTGCTGCTGCAGAGCCATTGATTTGGTTCGGGAGATGGAAACCATCGGCACAGCTATCGCCATCAGCGATGCGGGGTGTGCCGCTGCTTACCTGAGGGCAGCCCTGACCAGTGCATCGCTGAACGTGTATATCAATACGAAGTCCATGAAGGATCGCGGTTATGCAGAAAAACAGGATCGGTATGTGGCAAAAATGCTGGAAGAATATGTTTCGGTGTGTGATGAAATTTTTCAAAAAGTACAGACGAGAGTCAAAGTATGAAAACGTCAGGATAGCAGGAAAGAGAGCCTCGCTGTTTCAGGAGATGTTTTCTGGCTCCTAAGAAGGGCGCGGTTCCTTAGTATAGACTGAGTATGAGGTGAAAATTATGGCAGAAATATTGAGAGGAAAGCCTGTCGCGGATCGGATCAATGAGAACAGCGTCGCGCAGGTGAAAGAACTGGGTAGAAGCGGTATTGTGCCGACCCTGGCGATTTTGCGGGTTGGCGAGCGTGCAGACGACATCAGTTATGAGCGCGGGGCCATGAAGCGATGTGCAGCCGTGGGCGTTGCGGTGAGAAATGTAATTCTTGCGGAAGACGTTTCCCAAAATACGTTGATGAGGGAACTGGATCAGTTAAACCGGGACGAGCAGGTTCATGGAATCATGGTATTTCGTCCGTTGCCGAAGCATCTGGATGAAGAGGCGGTAAGACAGGCGATGGATCCGGCAAAGGACGTGGACGGCATCACGGACGGCTCTCTGGCCGGCGTATTTACAAATACATCTGCAGGTTTCTGCCCCTGCACGGCGCAGGCCGCTGTGGAAATCCTGGATTTCTATGGTGTGGAATGCAGTGGGAAGCGGGCTGCTGTCATCGGCAGAAGCCTGGTGGTGGGCAGACCGGCGGCCATGCTGCTGATGCACAGGAATGCGACGGTGACCATCTGCCACACCAGAACCGTGGATATGCCCTCCGTGATAAAAGAGGCCGACATTGTCATTGTCTGTGCGGGAAAGATGGAGACAATTGACGCGAAATATTTCCGCCCGGGGCAGACCGTGATCGATGTGGGCATCGGCTTTAATGAGGAAAAAGGGAAGCTTTGCGGGGATGTGGATTATGATGCGGTGGAGCCGATTGTGGACGCGATTACTCCGGTGCCGGGCGGCGTCGGTTCTGTCACCACTGCCGTGCTGGTGAAACACGTGGTGGAGGCTGCCCGGAGGGCGGCGGAAGCCTGAAATACAGATGAAACGGAGAAGACAAGACAGGGTGTATGACCAGTATTTACTGGAAATGAAAATGGAAAGAGTTTATGATGTACACGGAAAGGCAGTATGATGAAAACGGTAAAGACATTTGTATCCGGCATCCTGGGCGGTGCATGCATCAGTTTCGGCGGTATCGCGTATTTATCCCTGGATGAGAAAGTATTGGGCGCTCTGTTTTTTACAGTGGGATTGTTTACAATCTGTACGTTCGGACTGAATCTTTTTACAGGGAAGGTGTGTTACGTATTGGAACAGGACAGGAGCTACGCGCTGCAGATCCCGGTTATCTGGCTGGGAAATCTGGTTGGGACATGGCTGGTCGCTCGGATGGTGAAATTCAGCCGGTTGAGTACTCTGGCAGAAAAAGCTGTTTCCATGTGTCAGGTGAAGCTGGAGGACGGATACCTGAGCCTGTTTCTCCTCGGCATTTTGTGCAATATTTTCATCTACATAGCGGTGGAAGGGTATAAAAATAACCCGCATGAGCTGGGAAAATATCTCTCCCTCTTTTTTGGGGTGATGGTGTTTATCCTCTGCGGGTTTGAGCACTGCGTGGCAGATATGTTTTACTTTTCCGTAGCCGGGGTGTGGAGCGGGCAGACTTTTCTGCGTCTGCTGGTGATCAGCGCGGGAAATGCCGCAGGCGGCGTGATTTTTCCGCTGGTGCGGAGATGGATTGATACAAAAGCCAGCTAAGAAAGATATGGTTTCAAAAGTAAAACTCAAAGAAAACTTATTCCAGACGACTTTGCTGGGTATCGCTTGGGTTGTCCTTGTGATTGAATGGTATGATTTTCTGTCGCATAAAAGTATAAAGATTCTATGAAAAACTGGCACTCGCAGTTGACGAGTGCTAAAATATGTGTTAAGGTTTTCACAACTTATGGAACCGTTATGATACAACGACACAGTCCATGCAGCTTTCTTGCAGCGGGCTGTGTTATGTTATATGCGAAGGGGTGCGTAAGGAATTTGACAGCTGTGCTGTCCGCACCCCGCGCGGCGAGTATGAGGCAAAAGTCGCCTCCCGCTCGACTTGGAAAGAAGAAAGGTTTTTATATGGATAATGCGACATTTCAGGATTATTTCAGCAAAAAAGAACAATTATGCTATGAAAATGACCGGATAAGCAAGAATCTTACACAGGAGCTTGGCGTCAAGGTTGGTCTTCGCGATGAAAACGGAAAAGGCGTTCTGGCAGGTCTTACCAATATCTCCAACATTAAGGCGTTTGAGAATATCAACGGAAAAAAGACACCGTGCCGGGGGCAACTGACTTACCGGGGATATGACGTCCGGGATCTGATTACGGGCAGTTCCGGTAAAAAATTTGCCTACGAGGAAGCGGCATACCTGTTGCTGTTCGGAGAACTGCCTGCGGAACAGGAACTGCAGGCGTTTTGTGAGATACTGGGCGAGAAGCGGACCATGCCTTCCAATTTTACCCGGGATGTCATTATGAAAGCGCCCAGCCATGACATCATGAATTCCATGACAAGGAGTGTGCTCACGCTGGCTTCTTATGACGAGGAAGCCGCTAATCTGGATATCGATAATGTGCTGCGCCAGTGTATGCAGCTGATGAGCATTTTCCCCATGCTTGCGGTTTACGGTTATCATGCGTACAATCATTATGATAATGATGAAAGTATGTATATCCACAGACCGGATCCGGCGCTTTCCATTGCGGAGAATTTTCTGCGGATGCTGCGCCCGGATATGAATTATACGGAGCTGGAGGCCAGGGTGCTGGATGTGGCTCTGCTGCTCCACGCAGAGCACGGCGGCGGCAATAATTCCACTTTTACCACCCGTGTGGTTACTTCGTCGGGTTCAGACACCTACTCTGCCATTGCGGCTGCGTTGTGTTCCCTGAAAGGAAGCCGACACGGCGGCGCGAACATCATGGTGATGCACATGATGAAGGATATCAAGGCGCATGTGCGGGATTACGAGGATATCGAGGAAGTTTCTGCTTATCTTTCTAAAATCCTGGACGGTGAGGCGTTTGACCATAAGGGTCTGATTTACGGAATGGGTCATGCCGTGTATTCCCTGTCGGATCCCAGAGAGGAGATCTTTAAGGGATTTGTGGAAGCGCTTGCCGCCGAGAAGGGCATGGCAAAAGAAATGACGCTTTATAATAACATTGAGACTGCCGCGACAAAGCTGATCGCGGACAAGCGGAAAATTTTTAAAGGTGTCAGCCCGAATGTGGATTTTTACAGCGGATTTGTGTATCAGATGCTGGGGATTCCGGAAGAACTGTACACACCGTTGTTTGCCGTCGCAAGGATTGCGGGATGGAGCGCACACCGGATTGAGGAACTGGTATCAGCGAATAAGATTATCCGTCCGGCCTATAAGAGTCTGACATCGGAGCGCCGATACCAGGCCAGAGAGGAACGGTAAGGTTCTGATCTGTCTAAGCTGGCATTCGAATATAAAAGGGAGGAAACCGTATGGGTGATGACCATTTGGAGGAGATTAAAAAGAAAATAGAAAAAGACAGTTACTGGAGCAAGATACCCCTGGCTGCGCTCCGCGCTTTTCATTTTCTTTTTAAACACCCTTCAGAGAAAGATAAAAATGCAGAGGATGATGATACTTCAGAGAAAGATAAAAATGCAGAGGACGATATGGGCGGGAAAGCATAAGGATATTTAAAATTTATGTGAAAATCTGTCGAAAGTGCTGTACATCTGTCGGGAAATGCGATATACTATATCTTGTGGTTACACAATCCTGGAAGTTGGAGATATTGTGGTATGAGTCAGTTTTCTGAGGAAATTATAGAGACGGAGGACAAAGGGCAGTATTGTCGGTTCGTACAGACGGCGGATGGGTCGTATGTATTGGAGCCGGTAAAAGTGCCGGCTCATATTATCGCGGAGCGCGAGGAGCGGATTCGCAGACGGGAGATTTGCCGCCACGCACAGGAGAATAGACAACGGGCAGAGCCCATCAACAGGGGCTCTGTCCTTTTTTTGACGATGACGATCTGTTTTTTTGGTATTATCTGCTGTCTGTATCTGGGGATGCAGAACCGGGTTTCTGCCCGGGCAGCTCAGGTTACTTACCTGCAGCAGCAGATTGCGGAGCAGGAGGATGACAACGATACCAGGGAAAAGCGGCTGGCATCCGCGGAGAATCTTGCGGAGATTGCGGAGATTGCATTGGAAAAACTTGGCATGTGTTATGTAGATTCGGACCAGATCGCATACTATTCGCTGGATGAATCGGATTACATGGTCCAGTATGATGACGTGCAATAATGCCTGGCCGGGGCGGAAGGAAATACTTTCAGGAATAATCCGGGCTTCAGGCTGTTTCGCTATAGGTGGCATTTAGATTATCCAGAATCCAACCCGTCCCAGTATAATAGCGATCAGAGCTCCTGCAACGACATCTTTGATAAAATGTACTCTGGCGATGACACGGACTACGGCCAGAAAGACACCGGCAGCCATCATGACGATTGCGGCAGGTTTACAGACATAAGCCGCAGCCATGGCGATAATAAATACACAGAATACATGGCGGCTCGGGAAAGAATTTCCTTTTGTATCTTTGGGAATCAGCGGCGGGCTGTCCCAGACTTCATAGGGACGAGGGGCGTTGAGGGCTTTGCGGAATACTGTGACGGCCAGAAAAGAGAACAGCGGCACCAGAAGGACACGGATTACGCGTGCATCCCGCATCAGGGCAAGCACGGCCAGCAGGACGGGGTATGCTATATAAAAAGCTTTGGAGATGATATCGTTTGCACGGATCAGTCTTCTTTTTTTTCGTTCATTCACCTCAAAAGGATATGCTAATCTGTCGTAAAAGGGTTTCTGCATAGATAAACTCCTAAAGTGATAAATGGGGTTAGTGTTGACATCAGAAAATGGAAATGTAATATGGTAAATAATCCGTGCCATACTCCGGAAAAGGAAAACTGCTACCCCATATGGGATAGCAGTTCTTTACATGAATAAGTATTTGCTATGGATCAGTCAGCCTCGATTGCGCCTACCGGACATCCGTCAGCACAAGCGCCACAGCTCAGGCAGGAATCAGCATCAATCATGAAGTGCTCATCGCCCTCAGAAATCGCGCCTACCGGACATGTACCCTCACAAGCTCCACAGGAAATGCAGCTATCGCCAATAACATATGCCATGATAAAATCCTCCTTTGATAATCTTTCAAGCACCGGGTGCTTCGTTTCCATCATCATAATACAAATGAAATAAGATTGCAAGAACTTTTCTTGTACAAACTGAAATACAAAAGAGAGTTAAACACGGCTTGTTTTTGTTAGTTTTGCCTATTTCCACTGTTACTGGCGGTACGTCTGCAGAAAATCGGATAGTTTTCCCATGGCTTCCTCCAGAACCTCCACCCGAGGCAGGTAGACAATCCGGAAGTGGTCCGGCTGCTTCCAGTTGAAGCCGGTGCCCTGTACGATGAGGACGCGCTTTTCTTTCAGGAAGTCCAGTGCAAACTGTTCGTCGTTGAAGATGTTGAACTTTTTCACATCCAGCTTCGGGAAGATATAAAATCCTGCTTTGGGCTTTACAGCGCTGACGCCGGGAATGTCATTTAAGGCCTCATAGACGTAGTTTCGCTGTTCATAGACCCGTCCGCCGGGCACGATATAATTTTTGACGCTCTGGTATCCGCCCAGGGCAGTCTGCACGATGGACTGCGCCGGGACATTGGAGCACAGGCGCATGTTGGAGAGCATGTTCAGACCCTCAATATAGTCTTTTGCGAGCGCTTTGTTGCCGCTTAAAATCATCCAGCCGATGCGGAAACCGGCTACCATGTGGGACTTGGAAAGTCCGCTGAATGTGACGCAGAACAGATCCGAAGCCAGGGAGGCGATGGAGACGTGCTCCTCGTCGTCCATGACCAGGCGGTCATACATCTCGTCTGAGAAGATCATAAGTTGGTGGCGGCGGGCAATCTCCACGATTTTTTCCAGGACTTCCCGAGGATAAAGAGCACCGGTGGGATTGTTTGGGTTGATGATTACGATAGCTTTTGTGCGGTCTGTGATTTTTTTCTCCATGTCCTCCAGGTCCGGGTTCCACTCCGACTGTTCGTCACAGATATAGTGGACGGGGGTGCCGCCGGCCAGGGTGGCGGTGGCGGTCCACAGGGGATAGTCGGGAGAAGGGATAAGAATCTCATCTCCGGTATCTAAAAGCGCCTGCATGCAAAGGTTGATCAGCTCGCTGGCGCCGTTGCCGGTGTAGATGTCGGATATGGATACATTCGGAATCTGCTTCAGCTGTGCGTACTGCATGATTGCTTTCCGCGCCGAGAAAAGCCCCTTGGAATCGGAATATCCCTCGCAGTCGGCAATCTGCCGGCGGATATCATAGACGACTTCCTCCGGTGCGCGGAAACCGAACGGTGCAGGGTTTCCGATGTTCAGCTTTAAGACATGGATGCCGGAGTCGCTCATGCGCTGTGCCTCGTCCACGACCGGTCCGCGGACATCATATAAAACATTGTCGAGTTTGCTTGATTTCTGGAATTGTCTCATGGTGTGGTCTCCTC
>JAJQAD010000019.1:3645-11592 GCA_021204005.1 Clostridiales bacterium | reverse complement strand
GGCGTATACGATGGGAATCAAGACGATCATGAGCGCCCACAAGATTCTGGTGGTTGGCTCCTGCTAAGAGAACGCGCAGATTGTCAGGGAAGCCTTCTTCTGACCGCTCACACCGGCGGTGCCGGCGTCTATCCTGCAGCTTCACAATGACGTGGTGGTTGTGGCGGATGAGGCCGCACTGGCGGAGTGCGGAGATTTGCTGGGGTGATACCTATGGTTATAAAAAACGGAACTGTATTTTTGCGGGATGAAAAATTCTGCCGGGCTGATCTGATCTGCGATGAGAAAATCCGGGAAATCCGGACGAGGGATGCTGCGCCGGAGAATGCGGAGAATAAGAATCATCAGGAAGTGATTGATGCCTCCGGAAAATATGTCGTCCCCGGCCTGATCGATATCCACTCCCACGGAGCGGTGAATGCGGATGCCAGCGACGGCGATGCGGAGGGAATCCGGCGGATGGCGGCTTTTTATGCTTCGCGCGGCATCACTTCCTGGTGCCCGACGACGATGACGCTTCCGGAGGATGAACTCTTGTCGGCGATGCATGCGATCCGTTCTTTTGCGGAGCAGGAAAGTACGCTGGACGGGCTGTATGCCTCCTGCCTGGGTGTTCACCTGGAAGGACCGTTTCTGTCCGCCCAAAAAAAAGGCGCGCAGGCGGGGGAACATCTGCGGAAGCCGGATCTTAAGATGCTCCGGCGGTTACATGACGCTTCGGGCGGTCGGGTACGAATGGTGACAGTGGCGCCGGAGGAGGACGCGGATTTTTCCTTTATTCATGAAGCTTCCCGGCTCTGCACTGTATCTCTGGGGCATTCCGCAGCGGATTATGAGACGGCGGCAGGAGCGTTTGCGGCCGGCGCTTCCCATGTGACCCACCTTTTTAATGGTATGAACGGGCTGCACCACAGGAATCCCGGTATCATCGGAGCGGCCTGTGAGGCAGGGGCCACGGTGGAACTGATCTGCGACGGGCTTCACATCCACCCGGCGGTAATCCGCATGACGGAGCGGCTGTTTCCCGGAAACATTACGCTGATCTCGGATTCCATGCGCTGTGCCGGAATGCCGGACGGAGAGTACACGCTGGGCGGACAGGCAGTGTTTGTAAACGACGGAAAAGCGACGCTGGCGGACGGGACGCTGGCGGGATCCTCCATCACACTGGCGGATGCTGTCCGCAATGTGATCCGCTTCGGGTTTCCGGCGGAACAGGCAATCCGGTATGCGACATCGGTGCCGGCCGCTGTCATCGGCGCGGATGATTTTCTCGGAAAGATCACAGAGGGGTTTCAGGCGGATCTTCTGATTCTCAATGAGGATTTTGAACCGGAGGTTGTGATCAAAAAAGGGCAGGCATACCGGCCTGAGCAGGTTGATTGTAACTAGATTTTAAATGGACTTTTCCCTCGTAACTGTGAAAGTACTGAACAGTTACGGTTGATTTATGGATGGTATTGTTGTAGTATTATGATGATAAAAAGACGGAGGACTTTGATATGGCAGAGACAGTCCGTGTAGTGGTAGACGCGATGGGCGGAGACAATGCGCCGGGAGAGATCGTAAAAGGCGCGGTTATGGCGGCCAATTCCCGCAAAGATATCCAGGTGATTTTAACCGGCCGGGAGGAGTTGATCCGCCCGGAGCTGGACAAGTATACATACGATGCCGGACAGGTGGAGGTCGTGCACTGTGAGGACGTGATCGAGACGGCGGAGCCGCCGGTTCATGCCATCAGCAGGAAGAAGCAGTCGTCCATAGTGGTCGGTATGAATATGGTGAAGCGCGGGGAGGCGGACGCGATCGTATCCGCCGGGAACTCCGGCGCGGTCCTGGTAGGCGGACAGACAGTTGTGGGCCACATCAAGGGCGTGGAACGGCCGGCGATGGCGCCGCTGATTCCGACGGAGAACGGCGTCGCTCTTTTGGTGGACGCGGGCGGAAATGTAGATGCCCGTCCGACGCATCTGGTGCAGTTTGCTCAGATGGGATATGTCTACATGGAGAATGTGATCGGCGTTAAAAACCCGCGTGTGGCTATTTTGAATATCGGTGCGGAGGAGGAAAAAGGCAACGCCCTGGTGAAGGAAACCTATCCTCTGCTCAAAGCATGTCCGGGGATTAACTTTGTGGGAAGCATTGAGGCGAGAGAGATTCCCCACGGAGGGGCGGATGTGATCGTCTGCGAAGCTTTTGCCGGGAATATCGTCTTAAAGCTTTATGAGGGCGTGGCGTCCACATTGATATCGAAAGTCAAGGAGAGCATGATGTCTTCCCTGCGGACAAAGATCGGCGCGCTGCTGATCAAGCCGGCGCTGAAACAGACCTTAAAGTCTTTTGATGCTTCCGAGTACGGCGGAGCGCCTCTTTTAGGCTGCCGCGGACTTGTGGTCAAGACGCACGGGAGCGCAAAAGCAACGGATGTGAGGAACTCCGTGATCCAGTGTGTGACATTTAAGCAGCAGAGAATTAATGAAAAAATAGCGGAACATATTTCCGGAAAAGAACGGATAGACTGATAAGCGTGAGTAATCCGGCACGTCAGCAACAGTGCCGGTGAACTGACAGGCAGGATATGGAACAACAGGCATGAAATAGCCGAAAATACGACAGGGAAGGAGGGGCGGATGGCATGGAATTTGAGAAGATTCAGAGTATCATAGCAGAGGCATTGGATGTAGAGCCGGATGATATTTCGGAGGAGACGACGTTTGCAGAGCTCGACGCTGACTCTTTGGATTTATTCCAGATCATTTCCGAGTTAGAAGAGGAGTTCGGCATTGAGATTCCTGCGGAAGAAGCGGACCAGATCCGGACCGTCGGTGATGCGGCGGAGCTGATCCGGAACAGTTCCTTATAGGAAGAATCGTAATATGACACAAGGCTGCTGCCCGGTTGCGGCAGCCTTGTGATTTATGAGCGCAAGCAATGAGCCGTGCAGCAGAGTGCAGATGGGTAGACACGTCATGCTTGTATGTAAGGGGATGCCCATCTGTGCTCTGATATAGGGCGAAGCCCGGATAACGAGTGAGATAGCAAATTTCTCAATTTGCGTTATCGAACTTATGCAAAGCTGATAGCGTAGCTATCGAGTGGGTACGGCGGAGTTTATGATGCAATAGAAAAAAAGGAGTATGATTTATGAAGAAATTGCAGGAATTTCAGGAGATCATAGGATATCATTTTCAGCAGGAAGGGCTGCTGCGGCAGGCTTTGACGCACAGCTCCTATGCCAACGAGCGCCATATGAAAAAATTATATAATAATGAGCGGCTGGAATTCCTGGGGGATGCGGTGCTGGAGATCGTGACCAGCGAGCATCTGTATCAGCTTCACCCCGAGTGGGCAGAGGGGGAGCTGACCCGGGTCCGGGCCAGCATTGTCTGTGAGCAGACGCTGGCGTTTTGTACCCGCGCGCTGCACCTGGGAGATTATGTACTACTGGGCAAAGGCGAGGAACACACCGGCGGGAGAGAGCGGAAATCTGTTCTCTCGGATGCGTTCGAGGCGGTGATGGGTGCGATTTATCTGGATGGCGGCTTTGTGCCCGCAAAGGAATTTATTCATCGTTTTGTGTTGAATGATATTGAGCATATGCAGCTTTTTTATGATAGTAAGACAATTTTGCAGGAGATTGTACAGGGGCAGAATCTGGGCGGTCTGGTTTATGAACTGGTGGAGGAGAGCGGTCCGGCTCACAATAAGTCCTATCGGATGGAAGCCCGCATCGGCGGCGCGGCAATGGGCAGCGGAACAGGGGCAACCAAAAAGGCAGCGGAACAGGAGGCGGCGTATCGCGCCATCCTGCGGTTAGGAGGAAAGCATGTATCTGAAGTCCATTGAGATACAGGGATTTAAATCTTTTGCAAATAAGATTGTCCTGGAATTTCACAACGGAATCACCGGCATCGTGGGACCGAACGGCAGCGGCAAGAGCAACGTGGCAGACGCGGTGCGCTGGGTTCTGGGCGAACAGAAGGTCAAACAGCTGCGCAGTTCCAGCATGCAGGATGTGATTTTTGCCGGAACGGAGAACCGCAGACCGGTGAGTTTTGCGTATGTGGCGATTACATTGGACAATTCTGACCATTCCCTGGCGCTGGATTACAATGAGGTGACGGTGACCAGGCGCGTTTACCGTTCGGGGGAGAGCGAGTATCTGCTGAACGGGTCCGCCTGCCGTCTGAAGGATATCCATGAGTTATTTTACGATACCGGTATCGGAAAAGAGGGATATTCGATTATCGGCCAGGGACAGATTGACCGGATTTTAAGTGGAAAACCGGAGGAACGCCGGGAGCTTTTTGACGAGGCGGCGGGTATCGTAAAGTTTAAGCGCCGCAAGCAGATGACTATGAAAAAGCTGGAGGCCGAGCAGCAGAATATGGTCCGCATCACGGATATTCTGACGGAGCTGGAGCGGCAGATCGGACCTCTGGAGCGCCAGTCGGAGCATGCCCGCATCTACTTAAAGAAACGGGAGGAATTGAAAAACTGCGAGGTTAATCTTTTCCTTCTGGATATGGAGCGTGTGGAAAAAGAGGAACAGTCTGTCCGGGAAAAGCAGGAGATTGCAGAGCACCAGCAGAGCGAGGCGTCGGCGGAATTTGAGAAGACCCGGCAGCAGTATGAGGAGCTGGATGCCCGCATGCAGGAAAATGACGCTCGGATCACAGAACTGCAGAATCAGATTGGCGAGACGGATGTGGAAAAAGAAAAGCTGGAAGGGCGGATTAACGTGCTGCAGGAGCAGATCCGCACCATCGAGCAGAGCGAATCCCATGTCCGGGAGCGGCTGGATGCGCTTGAGGCTGATATTGATAAGCGTCAGCAGACCGGGCAGCAGTACAGCGATGAGAAAGCGGAGACGGACCGGCTGATTGTCGGGAAAGAAGCAGAAAAGCAGCAGCTGGCGGCGGCTCTGGAGGAGTTGCAGAAAAAAGCGGCTGACTGTGAACGGCAGATTGAGGCAGGCAAGAGCGAGATCCTCGCACTTCTGGATGCCAGAGCCGGTATCGAGGGCGGCCAGCAGCGTTTTACCGCGATGATCGAGCAGGCGGATATCCGCAAAGCGCAGCTGCAGCAGCAGCTTCTGGAACGGAAGAGCACAGGCACGGATGTGGCCGGGCAATTGCAGCAGCAGGAGGAGGAACTCGACAGCCTGAATGAAAAAATCCTCCGCATGGAAAAGAAAAAAATTGAGGTAGACCAGAAACGGCGGAAGTGGCGGCGGCAGGCGGAAGAGCTCTCAAAAACCTATGATGAGCTCCGGCAGCAGACGATTCGCGAGTCTTCCCGTCTGGAATCGTTGAGGAATATCGCGGAGCGCTATGACGGGTATGGCAACAGTATTCGCCGTGTGATGGAGCGGCGGTCGGATACGCCGGGGATACACGGTGTGGTCGCCGACCTGATCAAGGTGGATAAGCGGTACGAGACCGCGATTGAGACCGCGTTGGGCGGCAGTATTCAGAATATTGTAACGGACAATGAGAATACGGCGAAGCAGATGATCGCCTACCTGAAGCAGAATAAATATGGACGGGCCACCTTCCTCCCGCTGACCAGCGTATCGGCTCCGGAGAATGTGCCGGCAAAAAAAGCGCTTCATGAGCAGGGTGCTCTCGGCATGGCGGACACCCTGGTAAAGACAGATGAGAAGTACCGCGGCGTGGCCGGGTATCTGCTGGGGCGCGTGCTGGTGGCGGATACAATTGACCACGCTATCGCCATTGAGAAAAAGTTTCACTATTCTCTGCGTATCGTGACGCTGGAGGGAGAGTCCCTGCAGCCGGGCGGTTCCATGACCGGCGGCACCTTCCGGAATAACAGCAACCTGCTCGGTCGGAACCGTGAGATAGCCTCCCTGGAAAAAGCCATCCGTGAGCACGGGGAGGAAGGGAAAAAGATACAGGAGCGCCTGGAAAATGTCCGGACAGCGGATGAACTGCTGAAGGATGATTTTGAGGAACTGCAGGGTTCCTTGCAGGATCTTTATCTCCGGCAGAATACCTTACAGGTGGAAGTGGAGCATCTGCAGGAGGAACAGGCGCAGCAGGAGTCCTTTTTTGCAAATCTGCAGCAGGAAATGCAGAAACTGGAGGATGAGAAGAACGAGGCGGAGTCAGACCGGCAGCAGGTGCTGCTTCGTGTGAAGCTTTCCCGGGAACGGGAGGCAGAGATCACGGCAAAAGGAGAGGTTCTGGCGGGCGAGCAGTCACAGATCCAGACTGAGATTGACGCCATGCAGGCGCAGATTTCTGATGTCACTGTCGAGATTGCGCAGCTGCAGCAGAAAGCAGATTTTTCCAGGGAAAATATTCAGCGGGTGGCGGAAGAAATATTAAGCCTTCATCAGAAGCAGCAGGAAGTGCTGCTGAACGCTTCCAACAGCGGGCAGGAGATCGAATCCAGAAACCGGGAAATCGAAGAGATGACCCGCGCGTCCGGCGAGGCGTCCGTGCGCAGGGAATCCCTCTCCGCAGAACTGGAACAATGCACGGCGGATAAGGAAACCATGGCCCGTGAGCACAAAGGCTTTTTTGACCGGCGGGAGGAACTCTCCGGGGAACTGAGCCGTCTGGATAAGGAGTTGTTCCGCTTAAATGACCAGTGGGAGAAGCTGGAACACACCCGGGAGACGCAGACGGAGCATATGTGGCAGGAGTACGAGCTGACACTTCACGAGGCGATGAAAGTAAGGAGGCCGATTCCTGATGTTGGGGAGGAAGCTTTCGATGATGAGGATGCGGAAAAACTGGTTGTCGGTGAGAGAGACTCTGATGGCGGGGATTCAACTGATGCCGTGAATCAGATCGGGCAGAAAGCGGGAGAATTGGAAAGCGGTTTTGATGCGGAGAGCCGGGAAAAACATGCCCCTGGTGTGATGGAGAAAACCCTCAGTATCGCAGACTTGAAAAAGAGGATCGCCGGCGTGAAAGAGGAGATTCACAAACTCGGCAACGTCAATGTCAACGCAATCGAGGAATACAAATCCGTTTCCGAACGCTATACTTTCCTCAAAGCGCAGCATGAGGATCTGCAGCAGGCGGAGAAAACGCTGGAGGATATCATTGCAGACCTGGATGATGGGATGAAAAAACAGTTTGCGGAGAAGTTTGCCGACATTCAGGTAGAATTTAACAGAGCATTCCGGGAGCTTTTCGGCGGAGGCAAGGGCACGCTGGAGCTTGACATGCGGGATGACGACAAGGATATACTTGAGTGCGGCGTGCGCATCATCGCCCAGCCACCCGGGAAGAAGCTTCAGAATATGATGCAGCTCTCCGGCGGTGAGAAAGCGCTGACGGCCATCGCACTGCTTTTCGCGATACAGAACCTGAAGCCGTCGCCGTTCTGTCTGTTGGATGAGATCGAGGCGGCGCTGGACGATTCCAACGTGGACCGGTATGCAGGATATTTACATAAGCTGACGGAGCACACGCAGTTTATCGTTATCACGCACCGGAGGGGTACGATGATCGCGGCGGACCGGCTGTATGGAATCACGATGCAGGAGAAAGGCGTGTCGACGCTCGTCTCGGTTGACCTGATCGAGAGTGAACTGGATGAGTAGGATTCATTGTATTAGTTGTAATATTGCCGGGCGTTGTCCGTGTGACAGAAATCATATTCAGAATGGAAAGGTATTTCGATATTTTATCTGGTTGTGAGACAGTTGCCGGAAAGTTAGAAAAAAGCGGGCAACCTACCAAAACAGGAAAATGCAATAATAGTATGCTTTGATATGAATGGACAACCCACTATATATCCGGAAAATTAAATTTAGTGGGTTGCCAGGACAAAACTAAACCCACTAAACATACAAAATAGTGAATTAGTGGGTTGCCAGGACAAAACTAAACCCACTAAATACACAAAAACAGTAGATTAGTGGGTTGCCAGGACAAAACTAAACCCACTAAATACACAAAAACAGTAGAT
>JAJQAD010000019.1:0-3545 GCA_021204005.1 Clostridiales bacterium | reverse complement strand
TAGTGGGTTGCCAGGACAAAACTAAACCTATTAAATACACAAAAACAGTGAATTAGTGGGTAGTCTGGACGAAAATAAACCTACAAAATGTGTAAAAAAAGAATTAGTGTGCTGGCAGGGCAAAAATTAATCGGAAATAGATGAAAAAATGCGTGTCAGGGAGATGAAAGAATGAGCGAAGAAAGAAAAGAAGAGAAAAAAGGTTTTTTTAAGCGGCTGGTCAGCGGTCTGACTAAGACGAGAAATAATATCGTCTCGGGAATTGACTCTGTTTTTAAGGGTTTCTCCCATATTGCCGACGATTTCTATGAGGAGATTGAGGAAATCCTTGTGATGGGAGATATCGGTGTCCGCGCGACGGAGGACATTATTGAGAGCCTGAAAGAGAAAGTGAAAGCACAGCACATCCGGGAGCCGGAAGCATGCAAGGAGCTTCTGATTGAAAGCATTAAGGAGCAGATGCAGATCGGCGAGGCGGCTTACCGGTTTGAGAGTGAAAAATCGGTAGTGCTTGTGATCGGTGTGAACGGCGTCGGGAAGACGACGACCATAGGCAAGCTGGCCTCCAAGCTGAAAGCGCAGGGGCGGAAAGTGATCCTCGGCGCGGCGGATACGTTCCGCGCGGCCGCGGGAGAGCAACTCACGGAGTGGGCGCACCGGGCCGGCGTGGAGCTTGTCGGCGGGCAGGAGGGATCCGATCCGGCGTCAGTGGTCTATGACGCGGTGCAGGCGGCGAAAGCCAGAGGTGCGGACGTTCTTCTGGTAGACACGGCAGGTCGTCTTCACAATAAGAAGAATCTGATGGAGGAGCTGAAAAAAATCAACCGGGTTCTGGAGCGGGAGTATCCTGATGCGTTTCGGGAAACTCTGGTCGTTCTGGATGCGACCACCGGGCAGAACGCGTTGAACCAGGCAAGGCAGTTTTCGGAGGTGGCTGAGATCACCGGCATTGTTCTGACAAAGATGGATGGAACCGCAAAGGGCGGTATCGCGGTGGCGATCCAGTCAGAGCTGGGAATTCCGGTGAAGTATATTGGAGTCGGAGAGACGATAGAAGACCTGCAAAAATTTGATGCGGACCAGTTTGTGGACGCATTATTCAATGTTGCAGAGTAACATGTGATTTATAAAGGAGGAAAATCATGAGCGACATGCTAACCCTGGATCGTTTTGAGGAAGCCAGCGAGATCGTAAAAGAAGTCACGCAGGAGACAAAACTGGTCTACAGCGAGTTTTTGAGTGAACAGACAGGAAACAAGGTATACTTAAAACCGGAGAATATGCAGTTTACCGGCGCTTACAAAGTGCGCGGTGCCTACTACAAGATCAGCACGCTGACGCCGGAGGAGCGCAGCCGCGGCCTTATTACTGCCTCCGCCGGAAATCACGCCCAGGGTGTGGCCTACGCGGCGCAGAAATTCGGCGCAAAGGCGACGATTGTGATGCCGACCACCACGCCGCTGATCAAGGTAAACCGCACCAAGGGATACGGAGCGGAGGTGGTCCTGTATGGTGATGTTTACGATGAGGCCTGCGCGAAAGCACTGGAGCTGGCGGACGAGCACGGCTATACATTTATCCATCCTTTTGATGACCTGACGGTGGCGACCGGACAGGGCACGATCGCCATGGAGATTTTTAAGGATCTTCCTCTGGTGGAGTATATCCTGGTTCCCATCGGCGGCGGCGGGCTGGCGACGGGGGTTTCCACCCTGGCCAAGCTTCTAAATCCCAAGATTAAGGTGATCGGCGTGGAGCCTGCCAAAGCCAACTGTATGCAGGAATCCATCAAAGCCGGCCACGTGGTCACGCTGCCGAGCGTCAGCACCATCGCGGACGGCACAGCCGTAAAGACGCCGGGCGAGCAGATTTTCCCTTATGTCAGCCAGAATCTGGACGACATCATCACTGTGGAAGATGACGACCTGGTGGTCGCGTTTCTGGATATGGTGGAAAACCACAAGATGATCGTAGAAAATTCCGGCCTTCTGACGGTGGCGGCGTTAAAACAGCTGGATGTGAAAGATAAGCGGGTAGTCGCTATCTTAAGCGGCGGCAACATGGATGTCATCACCATGTCTTCCGTTGTACAGCGCGGACTGATCTTCCGCGACCGGATTTTTACTGTTTCCGTCTTGCTGCCGGATAAACCGGGTGAGCTGCACCGCGTGTCCGGCATCGTTGCCGACAGCCAGGGCAATGTCATCAAGCTGGAGCATAACCAGTTTGTATCCTCCAACCGGAATGCGGCCGTTGAGCTGCGGATTACCATGGAAGCTTTCGGTACCGAGCACAAGAACCAGATTTTCAAAGCGTTGGAGGATGCGGGGTACCGTGTGAAGCTGGTACAGACGGCGCTGTAATCTGATATGGAATCAGATTTTTGTATGGCGCGATAACGGTTTTGCCGGTATCTGATGTCTTTGTCTGGTTATTTGGATGATTTTAAGGATTTTGTTGACAAATTCAGCGGTTCCGGTATAATTAACTTATAAATGCGCGAGTGAACGAGGGTGTTCTGTTTTATAGCAGAACGCCCTTTTTCCATATATACAAACGGGAAGGAGATTAAAAGATGGAGTTTTATGACATGGATCTGTTTCAGAACACAGACAAAGTCAACAAGCTGCTGGCCAGATATGGGGTAAAGTTCGGTATTTATAAGAACAATGTCTTTCATGAGCAGCTGTTCCCCTTTGACGCGATTCCGAGGGTGATCGGGGCGGATGAGTTTGACTACCTGGAAAAAGGCTTAAAGCAGCGGGTAAGGGCGCTGAACCTGTTTCTGAAAGACATTTACGGGGAGAAAAAAATTGTGAAAGACGGCGTGGTGCCGGAGGATTTTATCTTCGCATCCAGCGGATACATGGCGGAGTGCGAGGGCGTCTGCCCGGTGAAGGACGTTTCCTCCCACATTTCCGGCATTGACCTGGTAAAAGGGAAGGATGATTCGTGGTACATTCTGGAGGATAACCTGCGCGTGCCGTCGGGCGCGTCCTATCCCATGATTGCCCGTCAGCTCTGCCGGATGAGCTCACCGAAGACCTTCCGGGAGGTAAAAATCGAGGATAACCGCAATTATGCGGATCTGCTGAAGAAGACCATGGATTACGTCAACACGGGCGGATTGAATGTGATCCTGACGCCGGGACGGTTTAATTCCGCTTATTTTGAACATTCTTATCTGGCGGAAAGAATCGGGGCGACGCTTGCCATCGGACAGGATCTGGTGGTGGAGGATGATGTTCTTTACTTTAAGGATTACTCCGGGAAAAAGGAGCGGGTCGGCGCGGTTTACCGCAGAATCTCGGATGATTATCTGGATCCGATGAACTTTAATGCGGAGTCCCTGATCGGCGTTCCCTATATTTATGATGTCTGCCGCAAGGGAAATGTGGCCTTGCTCAACGTGCCGGGCAACGGCGTGGCGGACGACAAGGGTATTTATTATTTTGTCCCGAAAATGATCAAATATTATCTGGGTGAGGAGCCGGTTCTCAACAATGCACCCACCTTCCTATTATGTCAAGCCCTAAATCATTGAA
>JAJQAD010000043.1 GCA_021204005.1 Clostridiales bacterium | reverse complement strand
GGAGTGAGCCGACGTTCCGCCATAAGATGTATGACGATTACAAGGGCACCCGCAAGCCCATGGCGGAGGAGCTGCGGCAGCAGGTTCCCGTGATCAAGGAAGTGCTCCACGCGATGGGAATTGTGACGGTGGAGCAGGCGGGTTATGAAGCGGACGATATCCTGGGCACGATTGCGGGGCGGGCTGAGCGTGAAGGACTGGAGGTCAGTATCATTTCCGGCGACCGTGATCTGCTGCAGTTGGCCACGGATAAGGTCAAGATCCGGATTCCGAAGACAAAAAAGGGCGGGACCGAGATCGAGGATTATTATGCGAAGGACGTGGAGGAGCGGTATCTGGTCACACCCACGCAGTTTATCGATGTGAAAGCACTGATGGGAGACAGTTCAGACAACATCCCGGGCGTGCCGGGCATCGGGGAAAAAGGCGCGACCAATATTATTGCGGCGTACAAAAGTATAGAAAACGCGTTTGAGCATGTGGATGAGATCAAACCGAAGCGGGCGCAGAATGCGCTGGCAGAGCATTATGATCTGGCGCAGATGAGCAAAACGCTGGCTGCCATCGAGACCAACGCGGCGATTGATTATGATATGGAGTCTGCGGCTCTCGGAGATTTTTATACGGAGGAAGCGTATCTCTGGTTTAAACGTCTGGAGTTTAAACAGATGCTGCTCCGGTTTGACCGCCGGAAAGAGGCAGAGGACCCGGTGGAGAATTTTTTCCGCATTGTGGCAGACCGGGCGGAGGCAGAGAAGTTTTTCGCGGAGTTTTCCGTAAAGAAAGCGGCGGTAGTTCTGCTGGAGAACACAGCATTGCTTTTAGACAGGACGACTAAGCAAAATGACGGAAGTGAATTGATGGAGAAGTCAGCCGGAGGAGCAGGCGGTGCGTGTTCAACGGTACGGACAGATGATAAAAGCGGACAGATGACGATGGATATGACAGTGTTGTCTGGGAAAGAGGATAAATCTGCGGAACTGAAAATTATATCGCCTGTTGAATACCATTTATATGGCCTTGCGTTAGCCTGCCCTGATGCGGCAGAAAAGTGTGCAGATGATAGGCCTGCAGAAAAATGTGCCGATGATAGGTCTGAGAAAAAAAATGTGCCGGAAAATAATCTGCTGACAGAGCAGCGCATCCTGCAGGCAGCCTGCACTGTCACATATATCCCATGTACGGAAGAAATCCCTTTGGCCTGGCTGAATGAAAAACTGCAGCAGATTTGCGATGCCTGTGAGACAATCATCACGCCGGACCTGAAAGCGCTGCTGAAGCATGTCTCTTTGGATGAGCCTGGGGATGCAGGTGTTATTGATGTATCCCTTGCAGCCTATCTCTTAAACCCGCTGAAGAACGATTACTCTTACGATGACATAGCGAAAGATTACCTGGGACGGATGATCCCGGCGCAGGCGGACCTCCTCGGAAAACTGAAACTGGGAAAAGCGGTGAAGGAAAAACCGGAAGCGGTGGCCAGAATGGCTTCTTATATGGCATACACGGCTTTCTATGCAGCCGATCCTCTGCTTTCCGCGCTGGATGAGAACGGGATGGGACGCTTATACCGGGAGATTGAACTGCCGTTGGTCTATGTCCTGGACTCCATGGAGCAGGAAGGCGTCCTGGTTGACGGCGACGCATTGCTGGTTTACGGGGAGCAGCTGGTCGGGCGGATTGAGGAGCTGGAAGAAAGCATATACGATCAGGCGGGAGAGCGGTTCAATATCAACTCGCCCAAACAGCTCGGCGTGATTTTGTTTGAAAAATTGCAGATGCCAAACGGGAAAAAGACGAAAACCGGTTACTCCACAGCGGCAGATGTGCTGGAAAAACTGGCGCCGGAGCATCCGATCGTGTCAGATATTCTCGAATACCGGCAGCTTACCAAGTTAAAATCCACCTATGCCGAGGGACTTCGCACCTGCATCGCGGCGGACGGGCGGATTCACACGACGTTTAACCAGACAATCACGGCGACGGGACGGCTGAGCAGCACGGAGCCGAATTTGCAGAATATTCCCATCCGCATGGAACTGGGGTGTCTGATCCGGAAGGTTTTTATCCCTGCAGAAGGCGCGGTGTTTCTCGATGCGGATTATTCCCAGATTGAGCTCCGGGTTCTGGCGCATATGTCCGGGGACCAGAATCTGATCGACGCTTACCGCCACGCGGAGGATATTCACAGAATCACGGCATCGCAGGTGTTCCACACGCCGGTGGATGAGGTGACGCCGCTGCAGAGAAGGAATGCCAAGGCGGTGAATTTTGGCATTGTATACGGCATCAGTTCGTTTGGACTGAGCCAGGATCTGAGCATCTCCCGCAAGGAGGCGGAGCAGTATATCAAAAACTATTTTTCTACGTTTCCCGGTATCAGGGAATATCTGGACCGTACGGTAAAGGACGCGAAGGAGAAAGGGTATGCCGAGACCATGTTTGGACGCCGCCGGCCGGTGCCGGAGCTGTCCTCCAGCAACTTTATGCAGCGGCAGTTCGGGGAGCGCATTGCCATGAATTCCCCGATTCAGGGAACCGCGGCGGACATTATCAAGATTGCCATGATTCGTGTGTACCGGAGGCTGCAGGAAGAGGGCCTGAAGTCAAAACTGATTTTGCAGGTGCATGATGAACTTCTGGTGGAGACGGCGGCCGATGAGACGGAGCAGGTAAAGCAGATTCTCAGCGAGGAGATGCACCATGCGGCGGAGCTTTCCGTGGATCTGGAAGTGGATATGAATGCGGGAGAGAACTGGTTTGAGGCACATTAAATAGTGAGATAGTTATAAAAATTGATATTTACCGAAATATTTTATTATTACAGAATATTTGTCAGACAGGAATTACGAAAAAGGAAGGATGGCGTTTAGAAATGAAAGTTCTGATGTTAAACGGAAGCTCAAAGGAGCACGGGAATACCAACAGGGCATTACAGGAGATTGGTATGCAGCTGGAACGGGAAGGAATAGAATACGAAATCTTCCAGCTGGGCGGTTCGCCGATCCGGGATTGTATCGGCTGCGGTCAATGCACGGAACAGGGCTGTGTGTTTACCGATGACAAAGTCAATGAGTTTATCGCAAAGGCCAGGGAAGCGGACGGGTTTGTATTTGGAACACCGGTCTACTATGCTCATCCGAGCGGGCGGGTGCTTTCTTTCCTTGACAGAGTTTTTTACAGCAGCGGTTCTTCTTTTGCATATAAACCGGGAGCTTCGGTCGCGGTGGCCAGAAGAGGCGGGACAAGCGCGTCCTTTGATGTGATGAATAAATATTTCGGAATTTCCCAGATGCCGGTGGCCGGTTCTACCTACTGGAATCTGGTGCACGGCTGCGTGCCTGTGGAAGCGGAGGAGGACGCGGAAGGGTTGCAGACCATGCGCAATCTGGCACGGAATCTGGCCTGGATGATGAAATGTTTCCGGGCCGGTGCGGAATCAGGTGTCGAGCTGCCCGTGGCGGAGCGCGACAGCAAGACAAATTTTGTCCGTTGATTTACCGTTTTTTTTATTGTTTTCAAAGTGCCGGATCAATTAGTTCCTTAAAAGTTTCTAAGATAAGTCGGAAAAAAGAAAGGCGGGAGGGAGCATTATGCTTTTCATAGGAATCACCGGCGGCGTCGGCGCCGGGAAATCGGCAATTCTTACATATATAAAAGAGCATTACAACTGCAGAGTCATGCTGGCGGATGAGATCGCCCATGATCTGATGGAGCCGGGGAGTGACTGCTATGACAGACTGCGGATTCTGCTTCAATCGGATGATGTCTGGACCCCGGATGAAAGATTTGACCGGCTGAAGTTGGCGTCTGTCCTTTTTTCAGATGAAAATAAGCGGGAAGCGTTGAACGCGGTCGTCCATCCGGCTGTAAAAGAGTATGTAATCAGTCAGTGTGAGCAGGAGCGCGAGCGGGGCGTTTTGGATATCCTTGTGCTAGAGGCAGCGCTTCTGATTGAAGAAAAATATGATGCAATCTGTGATGAACTGTGGTATATTTATACATCGGAAGATAACCGCCGGGCGAGACTGAAAAAGAATCGCGGTTATTCAGATGAAAAGGTGGACGGGATTTTTGCCAGCCAGCTTTCCGAGAATGAGTTTCGAGCGCATTGCGCGGAGGAGATCGACAACAATCATATGCCGGAGGATGCGTTCCGGCAGATAGATGAGATTCTTACACGGAAAAAAGCGCGGTGATTTACATTGCCTGTTATCAGAAGAAACAATGATTTTTATCCCATGTTTTAGATGAACGGAAATTACGGATGAGTCATAAAATACCCGGAGTGAGCAGAACAGAGCATTTTGAGAGCGCTTTTCTTTCGCTCCACGGAGGAACTATATGGAACTGTGCAGTATAGCCAGCGGCAGCAGCGGAAACTGTATCTATGCGGGAACGGAGGGCTGCCATCTGCTTGTCGACGCCGGAATCAGCGGAAAACGCATAGAGGCCGGTCTGAATGAAATCGGCCTGAAAACAAAAGAGATGGACGGTATCCTGATCACCCATGAGCATTCGGACCATATCAAAAGCCTGGGCGTGGTCGCCCGCAGATATGGGCTTCCCATGTATGGGACAAAGGGCACGATAGACGCCATCCTGAGCAGCCATTCAATCGGTGATGTGGATACATCGCTTTTTAAGACAATCCGGCCGGAGGTGCCGTTTCGCGTTGGAGATATGACAGTCACAGCGATCTCTACCTCCCACGATGCGGCGGAGCCGGTGGCCTACATTATGCGGAAAGAGCAGAAATCCATGGCGGTCATCACTGACCTTGGAAAATATGATACGACGATTGTGGACAGGCTGCAGGGACTGGATGTATTATTGTTAGAGGCCAACCATGACGTACATATGCTGCAGGTCGGGGTCTATCCCTATTATCTGAAGCAGCGCATTCTCGGGGAGAGGGGACATCTCTCCAATGAGCTTTCCGGGCAGCTGCTCGGTGAGGTGCTGCATGACCGGTTCCGCAAGGTGGTGCTGGGTCACCTGAGCAAGGAGAATAATTACCCGCAACTGGCCTATGAGAGTGTAAAGATGGAGATTACCATGGCGGATAATCCCTACAAGGGATCGGATTTTCCGATTGAGGTGGCGAAGCGGGATGAGGTTTCTGAACTGATTGAGTTTTGAAATAGAGTATACGGACGGATGTACCGGATGCCCAAAATATTTTGAAACAATTGGAGCATTCGCTATATCCTACCCGAAAATGCAACAAATGTTGAAAACATAACAGTAACCGTAAAATTATATGAGGAGAAAGACACATGAATGATAAAACAGCAGGAAAAACAGTAATTACCGTGGTCGGCAAGGATACGGTGGGGATTATTGCAAAGGTGTGTACTTATCTGGCAAACCACAATATCAATGTGCTTGATATTTCCCAGACGATCGTCCAGGATTATTTTAATATGATGATGATCGTGGATCTGAATACGTCGGAGAAACCTTTTGATGAGTGTGCGGCGGAGCTGGATGAGCTCGGCAAGGAGATCGGTGTCGTGATCCGCTGCCAGCGGGAAGAAATATTCGAAATGATGCACCGCATCTGAATGGACGCGAGCACTTCGGGTTATAGGAGAAATAACATGATCAACATATATGAAGTAAACGAGACAAACCGCATGATCAGCCAGATGAATCTGGATGTCCGTACGATCACCCTGGGCATCAGTCTGCTGGACTGTATTGATTCTGATCTGAAAAAGCTTTGTCAGAATATTTATGACAGAATCACCACGCTGGCGAAGGATTTAGTTTATACCGGCCAGGAGATTGAGAAAAAATATGGCATTCCCATCGTAAACAAGCGGATTTCCGTGACGCCCATCGCCCTGATCGGAGCCGCGGCCTGCCGGACTTCCGCAGATTATGTGGAGATCGCGCGGACACTGGACCGGGCGGCGCATACGGTCGGCGTAAATTTTATCGGCGGATATTCCGCATTGGTGGCGAAAGGCATGACAAAGAGTGACGAGCTCCTGATCCGCTCCATCCCGGAGGCATTGTCGTGCACGGAGCGCATCTGCAGCTCTGTAAACCTTGGTTCCACCAAAACCGGCATCAATATGGATGCCGTCCGCCTCATGGGCGAGATCATAAAAGAAACGGCAGAGTACACGAAGGAGAATGACTCTCTCGGCTGCGCGAAGCTGGTTGTATTTTGTAATGCTCCCGATGATAATCCGTTTATGGCGGGCGCTTTTCACGGCGTGACGGAGGCGGACGCTGTGATCAATGTGGGCGTCAGCGGACCGGGCGTAGTAAAAAAAGCCATTGAATCAGCCCGGGGGGAGAATTTTGAAGTTCTCTGTGAGACAATCAAGAAAACCGCGTTTAAAATTACCCGCGTGGGGCAGCTTGTGGCAAAAGAGGCGTCGCAGATGCTCGGAATTCCGTTCGGCATCATTGATCTCTCTCTTGCGCCGACACCCGCAATTGGGGACAGCGTGGCGGAAATCCTGGAAGAGATCGGTCTGGAGTACGCCGGTGCGCCGGGGACAACGGCAGCGCTGGCTATGTTAAACGATCAGGTGAAAAAAGGCGGCATCATGGCTTCCTCCTATGTGGGAGGATTGAGCGGTGCTTTTATTCCTGTCAGCGAGGATCAGGGCATGATCGACGCGGTACAGGCCAATGCGCTTACGCTGGAAAAACTGGAGGCGATGACCTGTGTCTGCTCCGTCGGTCTGGACATGATCGCCATTCCCGGAGACACGGCGGCCAGCACTATCTCCGGAATTATTGCGGACGAGATGGCCATCGGCATGGTGAATCAGAAAACTACCGCAGTGCGGCTCATACCCGTGATTGGGAAAACAGTCGGGGAGACGGCGGAGTTTGGCGGATTGCTCGGCTACGCGCCGATCATACCGGTTAACAATTATTCCTGCGAGAAATTTATCAGCCGCGGCGGGCGGATTCCCGCACCGGTGCACAGCTTTAAAAACTAATAAAATGAGGCATGCCCCGTTGATAAAATAGCTAAATTATGATAGCATAAAATTAGCTAAAGGAGGTGCTCTATATGTTAAGCGCTACAGCGACTGCAACAGAAATGCAGAATAATTTTGGAAAATATCTGAATCTTGTGATGTCGGGCCAGGAAGTTGTCGTTACCAAGAACGGACGTGAAGTCGGGCGATTCATTCCAAAATCCGCAACGGTATCGTATCTGACGGATTCGCTGACTGGAATTCTGAAGGGAGATTATGATATGGATGAGGCCAGGACGGAAAGATTGAGGGAAAAGTATGAAAATTCTGATTGATGCCAATATATTATTGGATGTTTTGCAGAAAAGAGCACCCCATATCGAGGCATCCTCCCTTATCTGGAAGCTCTGTGAAACAGAACAGGTAAAAGGATATGTCTCTGCGTTAACTTTCGCCAATATGGTTTATATAATGAGAAAAGAGCTTACGCCAGAAAAAATCGTAGAAGTTTTGCGGACTTTATCCCTTATTTTTGAATTTACTGATCTGAGCTCACTCGATCTGCTGCGGGCTGCTCAGCTGCAGTGGGGCGACTTTGAGGATGCCCTGCAGAGTGTGACGGCTGAGAGGCTACACGCAGATTATATCGTCACAAGAAACATAAAAGATTTTATCGGAAGTAAAGTTATGGCTCTTACACCATCTGAGCTGATCGCAAGGTTATAATCGAACTTATACAAAGGAAGTTATATGCCATTACAACAGATATAGATAATTATCACCGGGAGGAAAACACATGGAGATGAAATCAATCGCAACGCAACTTTCTACGAATGCTTATCCGGGGAGAAGTATTATTCTCGGAAAGACACCGGACGGTACGAAGGCAGCCGCGGCCTATTTTATCATGGGACGGAGCGCGAACAGCCGCAACCGTGTCTTTGTGACGGAGGGAGAGGGAATCCGTACGCAGGCATTTGACCCTTCCAAAATGGAGGATCCCAGTCTGGTGATCTATGCGCCGGTGCGTGTGCTGGGAAATAAGACCATCGTCACCAACGGCGATCAGACTGACACGATTTTTGACCTGATGGACAAGCAGATGACGTTTGAACAGTCCCTGCGCGGCCGGGAGTTTGAGCCGGACGGTCCAAATTACACTCCCCGCATTTCCGGTATCCTCCATCTGGAGAACGGCAGCTACAGCTATGCGATGTCTATTTTAAAGAGCAATAACGGCAACCCGGAAGCCTGCAACCGGTATATGTTCGCATACTCCACGCCCATCGCCGGGGAGGCTCATTTTATCCATACCTATATGGGCGACGGCAATCCGCTGCCGAGCTTTGAGGGCGAGCCTGAGCTGGTCGATGTCCTGGACGATATCGACGCCTACACCGATCTGTTATGGACTAATCTGAACGAAGAAAACAAAGTGTCTCTGTTTGTTCGTTACATCAATATCACAGATGGTTCTTACGAGACTCGCATTGTTAATAAAAACAAGTAAACAACCTTCCCGTTTCACAATTTCCGTATATAACACAAAAGGAGATAATCATGAACGAACTTGAATTAAAATACGGCTGCAACCCCAACCAGAAACCCTCCCGCATCTTTATGGCGGACGGCAGCGACCTTCCCATCAAAGTCCTCTGCGGCAAGCCTGGATACATCAATTTCCTTGACGCGTTCAACGGCTGGCAGCTGGTCCGTGAGCTGAAAGCGGCTACCGGACTTCCGGCGGCGACTTCCTTTAAGCACGTCTCCCCGGCCGGGGCGGCTGTGGGGCTTCCACTCACCGATGTGGAGAAAAAAATCTACTGGGTGGGAGAGGATAAAGGCGAGATGTCGGCTCTGGCCTGTGCGTATGCGAGAGCAAGAGGGGCGGACCGGATGTCGTCTTTCGGAGATTTTATCTCACTTTCTGATGTCTGTGATGAGGATACCGCGCTTCTAATCAAACCGGAAGTGTCGGACGGCGTCATCGCACCCGGCTACACACCGGAGGCGCTTGCCATTCTTTCTTCGAAAAAGAAAGGCAATTACAATGTGATTCAGATTGACCCGGACTATGTTCCCGCCAAGGTGGAGCACAAGCAGGTATTCGGCGTCACTTTTGAGCAGGGCAGAAATGAGCTGAAGATTGACCGCGATTTTCTCGGCAATGTCGTGACGGAGAATAAGGAAATTCCGGATTCTGCAAAAATCGACCTGATCATCGCGCTGATCACACTGAAATATACCCAGTCCAATTCGGTCTGCTATGCGAAAGGCGGGCAGGCGATCGGTATCGGTGCGGGGCAGCAGTCCCGGATTCACTGCACCAGACTGGCCGGACAGAAGGCGGACAACTGGTATCTGCGCCAGGCGCCGCAGGTGCTGAATCTTCCTTTTAAAGATGGCATTAAGCGTGCAGACCGCGATAATGCGATTGATCTGTATATCGGCGATGAGTATATGGATGTCCTGGCTGACGGGGCGTGGGAGAATGTATTCACGGAAAAGCCCCCTGTATTTACGGCGGAAGAGAAAAAAGCATGGCTTGCCGGCAACACGGATGTCGCGCTGGGTTCCGACGCGTTCTTCCCGTTTGGCGACAACATTGAGCGCGCGCATAAGAGCGGTGTGAAGTATGTGGCGGAGCCGGGCGGCTCCATCCGCGACGACAATGTGATTGCGACCTGTAATAAATACGGGATGGCAATGTGCTTTACCGGAATCCGCCTGTTCCACCATTGATTAATAGAAAAAGTGCACAAAAAAAGCGACAGAAACTGTGCAATTTCTCTAAAATGCCGAATTAAGAAAAAATTTAGATTTTTTATTGACAATTTATTTTAAGAGGAATAAGATACATAGTGTCAAAGGCAAGGGTGCTGAGAAGATAATACTTCCGGTGCCTTTTCTTTTTGATTACTATGACACAAAGGCGTGTCATCTGCTTAGCTAGCGGCAGGTGACGCGCCTTTTTCATTATTGAGAGTTTGCGTCGGAAGAGCCGGATACAAAGCTCCGGAAACATTCGATGGCACATTCTGAATAAAGAAAAATGTGTCGGACTCAGGTTACGGTAATGGTTCGATTTCAATTTCGAGTCACTGCAAAAATCAACTAGGAGGTAAGTTATGAGTCAGGAAATTATGACATTTGTAAGCGACAACGTATTTGGCGTATGGTTTCTGATCGGCGCCGCACTGGTCTTCTGGATGCAGGCCGGTTTTGCCATGGTGGAGGCCGGATTTACGCGGGCCAAGAACACCGGCAACATTCTGATGAAAAACCTGATGGACTTCTGTATCGGTACAGTCATGTTCATCCTCATCGGTTTTTCACTGCTGCTGGGCGAGGATATTCTCGGATTTATCGGAAAACCGGGATTTGATATTTTTACCGCGTATGCGGATTTCAGTTTTTCCGATTTTGTGTTTAACCTGGTATTCTGCGCAACTACGGCGACCATCGTATCCGGCGCCATGGCTGAGAGAACCAAATTTTTATCTTACTGTGTATACTCCGCAGTCATCTCCGGCCTGATTTACCCGATCGAGGCGCACTGGATCTGGGGCGGCGGCTGGCTGGCGCAGCTGGGCTTCCACGATTTCGCCGGTTCCTGCGCGATTCATATGGTCGGCGGTATCTGCGCACTGATCGGTGCCTGGATGCTCGGACCCCGTATCGGGAAGTTTACGAAGGATAAAGAGGGAAAAGTTACGAAGGTCAACGCCATTCCCGGCCACAACCTGGCGCTGGGCTGCCTGGGTTGTTTCATCCTCTGGTTTGGATGGTACGGATTTAACGGTGCGGCGGCAACTTCCATTGATCAGCTTGGCTCCATTTTCCTTACCACAACAATCTCACCGGGCGTTGCGACGGTTGTATGCATGATTTTTACCTGGTTAAAATACGGCAAGCCTGATGTTTCCATGTGTCTGAATGCCTCTCTGGCCGGTCTGGTTGCGATTACCGCTCCCTGTGATGTGACGGATGCAGCAGGCGCCCTTGTGATCGGTGCAGTTGCCGGCGTTCTGGTAGTCTTCGGTGTATGGCTTCTGGATTACAAACTGCATATCGACGACCCGGTGGGTGCGGTTGCAGTACATATGATGAATGGTATCTGGGGTACCATCGCAGTCGGATTGTTTGCCACTCCGTCAGCGCCCGGTTACTCTATTGCAGATAAAAATGGCGTGGAAATGGTCGGACTGTTCTACGGCGGCGGTGCGAAACTGCTCGGCCTCCAGTGCCTGGGTGTAGTTTCGGTGGCAGGCTGGGCGGCAGTAGCAATCACGATTGCTTTCCTGATTATTAAAGCAATTTTCGGTCTCCGTGTTTCGGCGGAAGAGGAAATCATCGGACTGGACGAGACAGAGCACGGTTTGGCAAGCGCTTATGCGGACTTTGCCCTCACTTCCAGCATCAACAACTTCTCTTCGCATCTTCCGTTGGATCTCCCGGCGGATGCGGTGCCGATGGATGAGGCAGTGCCGGTTCAGGTCCGCACACCGGATCCGAGTATCGCGACCGGCAGCGATGTGAGCATCACAAAGATCACGATCTTTGCAAAGCAGAGCCGTTTCGATGCTTTGAACGAGGCTATGTCCCAGATCGGCATCACCGGCATGACTGTGACCAACGTCCTGGGCTGCGGC
>JAJQAD010000021.1 GCA_021204005.1 Clostridiales bacterium | reverse complement strand
TCTGGGGACAGTGGCGCAGGGGATGATCCGTATAGCGCCCCACTGGAGTCTGGTCAGTTTTGTGGTGACTGTGGCGCTGGGGCTTCTGTTTCTCGTGCTGGCGTCGCGGAAACTGAATACGGCGAGAAAGAAAGATAAATTCTTCCAGCCTGCAAAAAAGAAGAGACGGGGTCGGACGTAGTTGTTGCAGGAATACGGACGAGAGGATTGATGCTGGAGGTTTTGTCCGTATGGAGCAGGAAAAGAAACGGACGAAAGCATAGAAAAGGCGGGAGCAGTCCGTAAAGTGAAGAGAAAGCTACGGACAAAAGAGCTGAAAGTGTAGAAAGCGTCCGTATAGGACTGGAAAAGAAACAGACGAAAAAGCTAAAAGTACAGGAATCGTCCGTATAGTGAGTAAGAAGCTACGGACTAGTGTGCCTGGAAAGAAAAATCAGTCCGTACAGCGAGCGAAAAGCTACGGATGAGAGAGTCGGAATGTAAGAAATCGTCCGTATGGAGCCACACTTGAAGTGTATGGGGAAAAGGAACAGATATGGATTTGAACAGAAAGATTCAGAAATTTATCAGGAAACTTCACCGCTGGGTCTGCTGGCGTTACCTGGTGAACCGGCTTTTCCGCTGCCTGCCTTTCGGCCTGGCAGCCGGAGCTTGCATGGAGCTTGCCGCTTACTTTCTGCCCTGGTACCGGGTGCATATCTGGGCAGCAGGAGCGGTGGGATTTTCTCTGGCTGCCGCTGTGGTCTGGTCTCTGACAACGCGTCCCGATCAAAAAAAGGCGGCTCTGGAATTGGACCGGACCGGTTTCAGGGAGCGGACGGTGACGGCTCTGGAGCTTCTCGATGACGATGGATTTTTTGCGCGGATGCAGAAGGAGGATGCCTGGGAGCATCTGTCAGAAGTAAAGATGCGCAGGCAGCTTCCTGTCGCACTTTCCCGGAAGAACTGCGTGATTCTGGCCAGTCTCCTGGCTGTGCTTGTAATCTGTGCTGCGGCGCCGTCCCCGGCGAAAGAGGAGGCAAAAGAGCGGTATCTGATTGCGCAGCAGGCAAAGGAAGCATCGGAGAAAATAGAAGAGACGGCGGAGGAACTGGAAGAAAAGACCGAAGCAGGGGAGCTTTCAGAGGAAGAAAATGAGAAGTATCAGGAATTCCTGGAGCAGCTGCAGCAGGAGCTCGGCGAGGTAAAAACCGCGGAGGAGCTGGAGAAAGCTCTGGAGCGGGCGGAGTATAAGATCGCTGAGATGTCGGAGAATACAGAAAACCAGTCGGCGCAGGAGTCTATGAATCAGCTGGCTCAGGCGCTGGGTGGAGGGGAGAACGGCTCCTCCGACACGCTGACAGCGGATGCGGATACAAATAATTCAGATGAGAAGGATGCATCGGCCGATCAACTGACGGAAGAAGAACTGGAAGCGGCTAAGGAGCAGCTGGAGGAGACGGAACAGCTTGCTGAGACAGCGGAAGAATTGCTGGAGCGACTGGATGAGGAAGATCCGGACGATTTCTCGGATGAGGATTTGGACGATCTGGCGGAAGCGTTGGAGGCGCTTTCTGAGGCTGCGGATAGTGGGGATTTGTCACAGCAGTTTCTGACAGAGAACAGTGATCTCATGCAGCAGCTTTCAGAGGCGGCCTCCTCGGCGGCCGGCGGACAGCTTTCTGTGAGTCAGATTGCATCCGCCCTTGCTGCAGCTGGTTCTGTCAAGGCACAGGCGCAGACACAGCTTGCGCAGATCGATACCGACGGAGCATCTATTGCGCAGAACAGTGATGGAATGGCTGCTGATGGCTCCGATGAAAACGGGTCAGACGGAAACGGGAGCAGTTCCGGAGACAATGATGGAGAAGGGAATGGCTCCGGTAGCGGAAATGGCAATGGCAGTAGCTCCGGCAGTGGAAATGGCAGCGGTTCCGGCAGTGGAAACGGAAGCGGAAGCGGTTCCGGGAATGGCTCGGGCGGCGGATGGAATTACGGCAGCAAAAACGGTACAGAGGAGACTGCTTCCTACAACGGTGAGACGGTGACAGTGCCCGACACAGTGGGAGATGATGAAAATCTGACCGGGGAGGCCGGAGAGGGAACGACTTATTCTACTAACGGTAATTCCCTGACGTGGTTCGGAAATGAAGTCGCATATGACCAGGTCATCGGTTCTTACACGGAGCAGGCGTTGTCTGAAATTCAGGGAGCAAACTATCCGGGAGGGCTGCAGGATCTGATCCGGTCTTATTTCAGTGAGCTGAACGGAGAGTGATTGTTGAGTGAAATCTGAAGTGCCGGAAACGTATTCCGACATGGTGAGCGGAAATTCATTTTGCCACGAGTGAGCGGTGCTTCGCGGATAAAAGGAATGACAGATAAAAAGGGAGAATATGATGGGTGAATTCAGTGAAACAGAAATCAGAGATATGATACAGCAGATCCGCGACTGCGAGGCGGAGATCGGTAAGGCAATCATCGGCCAGCGGGACGTCATCCGCCAGCTGATCCTGGCGATTCTGGCGGACGGGAATGTGCTGTTTGAGGGCTTGCCGGGGCTGGGAAAGACAGAGCTGGTCAAAGCGGTTTCCCGGGTGTTCCGGATGAGTTTTTCCAGGATACAGTTTACGCCGGATCTGATGCCGGCGGATGTGACAGGAACGAGCCTGATACTCAAAGAGGAAGGCCGCAATGTATTTCAGTTTGAGCCTGGACCGGTGTTTGCCCAGCTGGTGCTGGCGGATGAGATCAACCGTGCCACGCCGAAGACCCAGGCGGCGCTTCTCGAGGCGATGCAGGAAAAAACGGTGACCTCCGGGCGGACAACCTATGACCTGCCCTCTCCGTTCCTGGTACTGGCGACGCAGAACCCCATTGAAAATGAAGGGACTTATCCGCTGCCAGAGGCACAGCTGGACCGTTTTTTATTGAAACTGCAGGTGGATTTTCCCACAAAAGAAGAGTTAAGGCAGATTGTGTCCATCACCGTGGGCACCGACCGTCCGCAGCTTGCGCCGGTGCTTTCCGGGGAGGATGTGCTGCGTATGAGGGAGATGATCTGCCAGATTCCGATTTCAGATGCGGTTATGGATTACGCCATGTCCGTCGTGGTGGGCACTCACCCCGAGGTGGCGGGCGCGTCGGAGACGGTGAAAAAATATGTGGCAGTTGGCGCCAGCCCGCGGGCGGCGCAGGCGATGATAAAGACGGCCCGGGCGCGTGCGGTTATGGAGGGACGGTACAATGTCGCATTCGAGGATATCGATTATGTGGCGCATCCGGCTCTGCGGCACAGGCTGATCACAAATTTTGAGGCGATAGCGGATGGCATCAGCACGGACGATGTGGTAGATGAGATTCTGGCGGCAGCGAAGCAGAAGATGGGACGCAGATAAAAAGATAGTATCTGACATGTTAATTCGCGTGTTCGCTGCTGCGGACACTGTAAGGGATGAAGCGATGAGTGAAATTTTTGATGCAGGTTTTTTCGCAAAACTGAATCAGTTAAAACTGGCGGCGCACATTCGTCTCGACCAGGGGCAGAGTGGTGCGCGGAAGTCATCGGCAAGAGGTTCCTCGGTGGAATTCTCGGATTTCCGAGAGTATCTTCCGGGGGACGATATCCGGCGGATTGACTGGAATGTGTACGGTCGGCTGGATAAGCTGTATGTGAAGCAGTTTATGGAAGAAAAAGAGGCAAAATATCATATTTTTCTGGATACCAGCGCTTCCATGGCGTATGGGGAAGAAAAAAAATCCGCAATGGCTCTGCGGCTTGCGGCTGTTTTTGCCTGGATTGTCCTGCAGCAGCTTGACCGGGTGGAAGTTCTGACTTTCCGGGACGGCAGGCTGGGGCGTACCAGCCCCATCGTGGGTCGCGGGAGTTTTCAGCGGCTGCTGCGCGACCTGGAGCAGGTGGAGTTTGGCGGTACGACGGGTCTGCATGAGGCGGTTCGCCGTTCCGCAACCGGCGGAAAGGGAATTTCTATTCTGATCTCTGATTTTTTTGAGGAGGACGGGCTGGAAGAGGCGGTGCGTTTCCTGGTATATCAGAGGCAGGAGGTCTGTCTGATTCAGGTGCTGGCCAGAGAAGAGACAGAATTTGACGATGAAGGGACACTGGAGCTGGTGGATCTGGAGCAGGCGGGAAGCGTCCGCGTGACGATGAGCCGTCAGTCTATCTGCATGTACCGGGAAGCGTTAAAGCGGCATCAGGAAAGGCTGATGCGCCTGGCGAAGCGGTATGGCTGCACGTTTTTTCAGGTGGTGTCGGATGAACCGCTCGAAAAAATTGTGTTTGAGACGCTGCGTCAGAAGGGATTGTTTGGATAAGGTTTCAAAGGGTGAATCGGCGGAATGAAAGAATGTGCCGTGTCGTTGAACATTGGGAATATAACAGGAAAGTTTAAACAATGGAAGGATAAAGCCCCGACCGGTTGTTGGATACGGAAATCCTAAACATATATATCAGGAGGATAGCGTTTTTCGTGGGTATCTATGAGTTGTGGCCGCTGGCGTTTCTGGCGCTGGTGCCGGTTCTTATTCTGCTTTATTTTTTGCGGCAGAATATAAAAAAGAAAGAATTCTCCGCCGTCATGCTCTGGCAGGAGGTATACCGGTCGGTGGAAGCAACCCGGCCCTGGGAGCGGCTGCGTAAAAATCTGCTGCTGATTCTGCAGATTCTTACGGTGCTGCTGTTTGTACTTGCGCTGATGCGTCCCTGGATCCGCTCGGGCGCTGGCGATCAGACGATGACCGTGCTGGTACTGGATAACAGCGCCAGCATGGATACTTTGTATGGAGAGAATGCGGACGGTCTGACTGCTGTGTCCGGGGAGGATTCCGCGCAATCCGAGTCTTCTGTTTCCGGGAAAAGTGCAGTGTATTCCGGATTTTCTGATGCTTCTGGTTCGACCCGCCTGGATGCGGCGAAGGAGGCAGCCTGTGAGTATGTGGACAGTCTGGCGGACGGCAGCATGCTCTACGTCGTCAGTGCAAATCAGTCGGCGGCGCTGGTTTTATCCAACAGCCAGGATAAGGTGGAGGCGAAAAACCGGATCCGGGGCATTGAGCAGACTGTGCTGGGCGGCGACCTTTCCTCTTCCCTGAGTCTGGTCCAGTCCTGTATCAGCCAGTCGGAAGAGTATCAGATGGTGTTTTTCACGGACACGGCCTTTGATACGGGAGATCTGGACTGTGTGGTGGAAAATTTTTACAGCGATGCGGCAAATTGCTCCGCGGACAGCTTAAGCTGCAGTGAAAAGGACGGACAGCTTTTGGTGTTGGCGCAGGTGACAAATCATGGGGCGGCGGACGTGACCGGTGAGATCAACCTGTACGGGATTGACGCCGACAGGGAGGAGGCCCTGCTTAGTATTTCTGCGATGGATGTGGCGGCCGGGGAGACAGCCTCCGTATATTTTGAACTGGAAGAAGCTGAAGTAGATGAGACGGTGAAAGCGCTCCGGGCGGAAATTAACGGGACAGACGCTCTGGCGGGCGATAACTCTGTCTGGTGTGTGCTGGAGGAAGAGAGCGCCAGCCGGGTGCTGCTTCTGACACAGTCGAACCTGTATCTGGAAAAAGCGTTTGGAACTATCAGCGGGGTGGAGGTTTACCGTACTTCAGACCTCGGGGTTTTTGAGACGAGCGAAGCGGACGGGTATGATCTCTATATTTTTGACGGGATGCTGCCGGAAGAACTGCCGGAGACGGGGAATTATCTGTTTGTGAATTGTAAGACGAGCGCATACGCCGGGACGGAAAGTACCGCGGCGTCGGATGCTGATGAAAATGTTGTGAAAAACACAGGGAACTCCGAGGTGTATTTTGCGGTGTCGGGATATGTGGAAAACACGACGCTGGAAGTGGCATCTACAGATATGACCTATTATTCGGCGGATGCATCCTTTGGCGTCACGCAATCCGCTATCTATGAGACGCCTTCATGGGGAACGTCCTTTTTGAAAGCCGGAGAATCCGGGGAGGAAACTGCAGGATTTTATGGAATTTACGGCGGTCACAGGATGGCGGTACTGGGATTTGACCTGCACGATACCGATTTCGGACTCCAGGCGGAGTTCCCCATTCTGGTGTCGGAGATGGCCGGTTATCTGCTGGATACCGGTCTGACAGAAGACACTTCCTATGTTGCGGGCGACAGCATTCTGATTCATGGCCAGAGTACCGGCTCTGATCTGACGGTAATCCGACCGGATCAGAGCACGGAACTGATCACAGCGTCTGAGGCAGCCGGATCTTATATGGAAGTCTCCCAGCTGGGAATCTATCAGATTTCCCAGGAACAGGGGGAGACGCGCAAGACGCAGTATTTCGCTGTGCAGTTTCCGACCGCTCTGGAGTCGGAGGTGGAACCGGCGTCGGCTATGGAGAACGCACAGGAGGGCGCCGCAGAAAGCAGCGGCGTGGGGACAATGGAATTGCGGAATCTGGTGCTGATTCTCTTGTTGATACTGATGTGCGCGGAGTGGCTGATTTACGTGCGGACTTCTTAGTATTCTATGTTTTGCCTGCTGCTGCTTTGATTGTAGCGAGTTCCTATTACGAGAAATATACGGTATATCATGTGGGAGGATATGATTAATAGATGAGGAATAATTCGATAAAAACAGTGAAAAAGCAATGAAAAAGCCGGCTTATCCGAGAAAACTAAAAAATGAAAAAATTGATGTAAAGACATGGCAGAGTAAACCACGAAAAAGCAAAAGGTGAAGAATAGTGGGTTGTCGAGAAAAGAGAAAACCCAAAAAAGGCAAAAGATGAAGAATAGTGGGTTGCAAAATAAAGAAAAACCCCACAAAAAAGCAAAGGATGAAGAACAGTGGGTTGCAAAGTAAAGAAAAAACCGACAAAAAAGCAAAAGATGAAGAACAGTGGGTTGAGGAGGAAAGAAAGAACCCACAAAAAAGTAAAAGACGAAGAACAGTGGGTTGCGGAGGAAGGAAAAAGCCCACAAAAAATGTAAGAAACGAAAAGCAGAGAGTTGTTGAAGAATAATAAGCCTGCTAATTGGACAAATCAGGAATCGGTAGGATGCTGAATAAGAAAGCACCGAAAAAATACGTGCCTAATTGCAATATAAATTTATTTGATACAAACTCGTTAGAAGGAGCTATTCCATGTATATAGAATTTACCCATCCCCGGGCTCTTATCCTGCTGATACCGGCAGTCATATGGATTATTATTTCCGCGAGACACCTGCGCAGCCGCTCAAAAAGCCGCCGCGCCGGGCTTACCGCTCTGCGGTGCGTGGTGATTTCGCTGGCTGTTTTTGCGCTGTCCGGAGTCAGTATCCGGAAAAACAGCGATATCACCACCACAATTTTCTTAGTGGATCTCTCCGACAGCACCAGCCGGGTGCAAGGGGAGGAGGCGAAATTTGTGCAGGAAGCCATTGCCGCGATGCCGGAGAAAAATCAGGCGGGGATTGTGGTGTTCGGCTCGGATGCGCAGATTGAGCAGTTTGTCAGCGAGAAAAAAGCGTTTACGGACTTTCAGGCCGAGATTAACGGGACGGCGACCAACCTGGAACAGGCGGTGCAGACGGCGCTGGCTCTGTTTCCGGAGGAAAGTGCACGCCGTCTGGTGCTTCTGACGGATGGAGCGGAGAATGAGGGTTCGATCCAGAATGTTGTGTCCGCTTTTTCAGGCAATGGAAGCTCCGCGCAGAGTAGTTCTGCTGTTTCCTCAGGCAGCGAAAGTTCTGCCCGGAGCAGTTCCGCTCTTTTTTCAAATAACAGTGGGTCTGCCTATGGAGATACGGATGCTTCCGCGTCAGCAGTAGAATTTAAGGTGATGCAGTATGACAGCTCCGTGGAGGACGAGGTCTATGTCAGCGATGTTACGCTGCCGGATACCATCCGCCAGGGGGAAGCGTTCCAGGTGCAGGTGGAAATTTACGCCTCGGAGAGCGGAAACGCCACCGTGTCTCTCTATTCCGGGCGCACGCTGAAAGGACAGCAGGATGTTGTGCTCCAAAAAGGCTACAATGAACTGCTGTTTTCGGACGAGGGCGTGGAAGAAGGCCTGAAAAGCTACCGGGTTACGGTGGAGGCGGAAAATGATACGATTTCCATCAATAATTCCTACAGCGCTTACACGACAGTGGAGACGGATGGGAGGATTCTGCTGGTCGAGGGCGAGGCGGAGGAGAGCGCTGAATTTACAAAGATACTGGATGCGGGCAGCTTTACTTATGACGTGGTGACGCCCTCCGGCGTGCCGGTAAAAATTTCAGACCTTAATCAATATCAGACGGTGATTCTGCTGGACGTCTACGCGGACGACCTGCGGGACGGATTTCTGGATATTATTGAAACATATGTGCAGGATTATGCTGGCGGACTGATTGCCATCGGCGGGACGAACAGTTATGCGCTGGGAAATTACCGCGACACATCTCTGGAGACGGTGCTGCCGGTATCCATGGACCTGGAAGGGGAAAACGAGGTGCCGCAGATCGCCATGGTGATGGTGATCGACCATTCGAGCAGTATGGCCACAGCGTCAACGGAGAACGGCAGCATTACCTGCATGGAGATCGCCCGGCAGGCGGCCATCAGCGCGTTGGATTCTCTGCGGGAAATCGACGAGGTGGGCGTCGTTGCTTTTAACGATGCTTATTCCTGGGCGGTTCCGCTGCAGGCAGCTGAAGACACGGATGCTATCGCTGCCAGCATTTCCGGCATTGCAGCGGATGGCGGCACCAGCATTTATCCGGCGGTGGCGGAGGCGGTGTCTGCCCTGGAGGAATCGGATGCCGCGATCAAACATATTATTCTTCTCACAGACGGTGAGGACGGTTACCGGGAATACGGGGATCTTCTGGATGAGATTGAGGCGGAGGAGATTACTCTTTCCACCGTGGCGGTCGGATCGGGATCGGATACGAAGCTCCTGAAAAATCTGGCGACAGCCGGAGGCGGACGGTATTATTATTCAGATGCCGGAAATGCCCTGCCCCGTATCTTTGCGCAGGAGGTCTATCTCTCTACCGACAGTTATCTGATCAATGAAGAGTTTGTGCCGACAATGGTCAACTCCCACGAGATACTTTCGGATCTGTTTGCGGACGGCAGTCCGACGCTGCTGGGCTATGTGGCGACGACGGCGAAGTCCACAGCTACGGTGCTGCTGGAATCCGACCGGGAGGATCCGGTTCTGGCCGTGTGGCAGTACGGGCTGGGACGCACGGTCGCCTGGACTACGGACGGCACCAACGAATGGACCGGAAATTTTGCTCAGTGGGAGAATTATTCTGCTCTGTGGAAAAATATCATAGACTGGACTATCTCAGACTCGGAACTTGGCAGCGACACGCTGGAGGTGAGCCAGGGATCCTCCTCCATCACGCTGGAATACACGACAGATGATTTTACGACGGACACGGAAGTGGACGCCGTGCTGACAGATGAGGATGGGAATCAGCAGGAAGTGACGTTAAAGGCAGTTTCGCCCGGGCAGTATCAAGCGGAGGCGGATGTGGACGGCACCGGCGTCTACAGCATCAATCTGCGCAAAAGTGAGGACGGCGAGGTGGTGAAAAATGTCAATACCGCCGCGGTGATCCAGTATTCCAGGGAGTACCGTTACGAGGAAGTGGACAGCACGCTGGACGCTTTTGTCTCCCAGGTGGGCGGAAGATATATTACAGGGGCAGAGGAAGTCTTTGACACCGATCTGGAAGGCACGATGTCGAGGACGGATATCACCCAGCTTTTACTGGTCCTGGCGCTGCTGTGCTTTGTGCTGGATATTGTGGCCAGGCGGCTGCATCTGGACTGGCTGGCACTGGCGGCAAACGGCGCTATCTTTTTCAGAAGGAAAGTGCAGACGATAAAAATGTCCCGTGTGAATCGAAAAGATGCGCCGGGAGAGGCGGAGCAAAACATCGCGGCCGCAGGGATGCAGTCGTATCGGATGAAAGAAAATAGTGCCGGTATGGCAGAGAAATACAACGAAAATAATGTCAGGGCAGAGGAAAAGCAGAAAAATAATCGTTCCGGTATCGCTGAAAAGCCAGGCGAAAACAATACCAGAATACCTGAAGAGCAAAGTCTGGGCTGTGCCGGGAGTTCGGCTCACTTCAGCCGGGACGGTCATCTGAACTCCACAGATGCGGACATGAAAAAGAACAGGAAAAAGAAAGAGGCGGATGTGATTGACACGGCAGCGTTGCTGAAAAAGAAGGAGGACAGGAATTGATGCAGGAAATCGTGAGAGAATTTTTTGCGAAACCCCTTGACATCTTTGTGTTTTGTGTTAAAGTAGTTAGGTAATTGAAATAGTGGTATGAATGAGAGTGGGTGAGAACCCACTCTCAGCTTTTATGTGCGCAAGGTATTTTGCAGGCCGGCGTCCGGATGGCCTCATCCGGTCCGATGATTTTTTTGAGAGGTATCAGAATGACGAAGAGAGAGAGTTACGAATCCCGCACGGAGGCAATGCTGCTGCCGTTGATGGAGGAGTTTCATTTTGAACTGGTGGATGTGGAGTATGTGAAAGAAGGCGGCACATGGTATCTGCGCGCCTACATTGACAAGGAGGGCGGCATCACGGTGAATGACTGCGAGGCGGTTTCGCGGCGGATGAGCGACCTTCTGGATGAGGAGGATTTTATCGACGACTCCTATGTGTTTGAAGTCAGTTCTCCGGGGCTGGGACGCCCGCTGAAAAAGGAGAAGGATTACGTCCGCAGCATGGGAAAAGAAATCGAGATCCGCACCTACCGCGCCATAGACCGGAAAAAAGAGTTTCGCGGCGTATTGTCCGCATACACAGAGGATACCGTGACGATTGTCGCGGAAGACGAGCAGACACATACATTTGAGAAAAAAGACATTGCTCTGATCAGACTGGCATTTGACTTTTAAAGAGGAGGAAAAGGAAATGGCAAAGACGAAGAAAAGCAGCAAAAATAATCTGCAGAATGACAGCCAGGAGCTGCTGGAAGCGTTAAAAATTCTGGAAAAGTAGAAGAATATCAGCAGGGAATCTATCCTGGATGCGATTGAGAGTTCCCTGATCACAGCCTGTAAGAACCATTTCGGCAAAGCGGATAATGTAAAAGTAGAGATGAATCCGGAGACCTGCGAATATCATGTCTATGCGGAGAAAACCGTTGTGGAGGAAGTGGAAGATCCGGTTCTGGAGATCAGCCTTGCAGAGGCTAAGATGCGCGACAGCAGCTATGAACTGGGTGATATTGTCCGTGAGGAGATCCAGTCCAAGAGCTTCGGCCGGATTGCGACGCAGAATGCCAAGAATGTCATTCTTCAGAAGATCCGCGAGGAAGAGCGCAAAGTAATCTATGATCAGTTCCAGGGCAAGTCCAGAGATGTTGTGACCGGCATTGTTCAGCGCTATGTCGGCAGAAATGTCAGCATCAACCTCGGAAAAGCGGATGCGCTTCTGACAGAGAAAGAGATGGTCCGCGGGGAGCATTTTGAGCCGACACAGCGCGTGAAAGTATATATCCTTGATGTCAAGGCTACCTCCAAGGGACCGAAAATTCTGGTGTCCCGGACCCATCCGGAGCTGGTGAAGCGTCTTTTTGAGGAGGAAGTGGCGGAGGTCCGCAACGGTATCGTGGAGATCAAGAGCATTTCCCGTGAGGCCGGAAGCCGTACAAAGATGGCGGTCTGGTCCAAAGACCCGGATGTCGATGCAG
>JAJQAD010000052.1 GCA_021204005.1 Clostridiales bacterium | reverse complement strand
CATCAATTCGATTCGAAAGGATAACACGCGCCGAACCATGACGAAAAGTTTTTTGAAATCCGGCATCCGTTTGACAAAGATTTTTATTTCATCGTTTTAAAATAGCCGACATCAAAGTTGGTAGGAAAAAAGCGATGAAAAAATTTGATGTGAAGCAACTGTTACTCTGTATCCTGGCGGTGCTGTCGCCGCGGTTTGTGATCGGAGGCATCTATCCGCTCGTGCCGGTTGTGTTTATGACCGGATTTTTGTCCGGAGTGAACCGGAGCCTGTTATTTTTATGCAGTATCGGAGGGCTGCTGGCGCTGGCACCGCTTCGTATTCTGATGAAATATGGGATGATTCTTCTTTTGTCTGCGGCACTGGTGCAGATTGCGGAGTGGTATTTTCATAAGTGTAAAACCTGGGTGGCGGCAGTCTTGACGGGAATTTCGACGGCGGTGGCGACGCTGGTCTGGCAGGCGATGCAGATTCCGGACGCCGCGACGGTGGCGACCGGAATTGTGGAGGGTGTTTTTGTATATGGCGCAGTTTTTCTTTTTACGAGACTGGTGTGGATGCTTCCGGATTGGCCGTCCCAGGCGGGACAGCCGATGCCGGTGTATGTGCAGGGCGGGGAAAAACTGAGCGGATATGCGGAATCGTTTGGCCAGCTTTCCCGGACCTTCCGGCAGATGAACCGCTATCAGAGTGATTTTACCGCGGAGGAACTGAGCCGGATGCAGAATGAAGTGGCGGGAAGCCTCTGTGTGTCCTGCAGCCAGTGCGCCGCATGCTGGGACACGGAGGACACGCCGATGTATCGGATCCTCTATCGTTTTTTACAGTCGGTACAGCATGGCGAGGACATGGTGAATGCGGCGGGAGACCTCAGGGAACACTGTGTCTGCATGGACGAAATGATGCGTCAGGTGATGCGTGTGTTTGAGAAAGCACACCTGAATCTGTCCTGGTATAACCGTCTTCAGGAAAACCGGGATGCGATCGCGGAGCAGCTGAATGCCATGTCTTATATTATGGAAGATTGTGCGGCAAATGAGCAGGATGTGACGGCGGCGGAGGGAAAGGTCGCCGCGCAGATCCGGTATGCTTTAAAAGAGCGGGGTATCGTCTGCGATGATCTTCGGATTCTGAAAAAATCCGGAGACAAACTGGAAATTCTGCTGCAGGCGCACACACGAGGGAAAAAGTGTGTGACGGTGAAAGAAATTGCGAAAGATATCAGTAAGGCTACGGGGTATCCTTTCCTGCCGGCAAAGGATACCAAAGCGCTGCTGGGGGAAAAAGAGGCGAGGATTGCTTTCCTGGAGAGCGCCCGCCTGACCGCCAGCTATGGGGTGGCGAAAGCGGTCCGGGATGGGGAGCAGATGTCCGGGGACAATTTTTCGTTTCAGCTTCTGGATGACGGGCGTTGCGTTATGGCGCTGTCAGACGGCATGGGAAGCGGATCTGCGGCTTGTAAAGAGAGCGAAATGGTGATAGATTTAATAGAGAAATTTATGGAGTCCGGGTTTCGGCCGGATACGGCATTGCAGATGATGAATTCCGCTATGGTCACGCACGGGGAGAATAATCTGTTTTCAACTGTGGATCTGGCGGCGGTGGATCTGGACAGTGGCGTGATGCAGATTTATAAGATCGGCGCGGCGGCCACGTTTGTCCGCCATGGCGGACAGGTGGAATGGATTGAGGATCACAGCATGCCGGTGGGCGTGTTTATGAGCCAGAAACCGGCTCGCCGGGAGACGCAGGTGGAGGCCGGAGATTTTGTTGTCATGGTGACGGACGGCGTGCTGGAGCATCTGTATGTGGACGACGCGCGGGAGACGGTGGCGGAGATTATCAGGGAGATTGATACCGGCAATCCGGGGGAGTTTGCCCGCCGGGTGCTGGAGCAGGTGCTGCTGTTTACCGGCGGCCGGGTGCGGGATGATATGACGGTGCTGGCGGCCGGAATCTGGGAGAAGACAGTGCTTTAATGAAGTGATTGAACCTGACTTGCAATTGCCGGAAGATAAAAAGGAATAAAAATGATTGAAAAAGTAAAATCGTATATAGAGCGATATCATATGATGAAAAAAGATGATCATCTGGTTGCCGGTGTATCCGGCGGGGCGGATTCCGTCTGTCTTCTTCTGGTTTTGCGGGAACTGAGCCGTGAAATCGGTTTTTCCCTGTCGGCGGTTCACGTAGAACACGGCATCCGCGGGGAGGAAAGCCGCGGAGACGCTGTGTTTACGGAAAAATTGTGCGGAAAGCTGGGGATCCCCTGTGAGGTTTTTTCTGTGGATGTACCCGGGCGTTGCCGGGAGACCGGGCAGTCGCTGGAGGAGGCTGCCAGGGAGCTGCGCTATAACTGTTTTTTTCAGGCTTGCAGCAGGTTCGGGGCGGATATGATTGCCGTGGCTCATCATGCCAATGACAGCGCGGAGACGATGCTTTTCCATCTGGCCCGGGGAACCGGCATCCGCGGACTTGGCGGTATCGCGCCGGTAACGGAGCGAAACATATCGGGGTGGGGAGACGACGAAAATCCTTTACGAAAAAATCCGCAGAATAGTGCAGATCTGGAAACGGTTCGGATTGTCCGTCCTCTGCTTTGTGTGACAGGAGAGGAAATCCGGGCATGGCTGACCGCACAGGGGAAGACCTGGCGAACTGACAGCACGAACGCGGATGCAGCCTATGCCAGGAACCGGATCCGGGGGCAGATTGTGCCGGAGCTGGAGCAGGTCAATACGCAGGCGGTGCTTCATATGCAGAGAACGGGGGAGCAGCTTCGGGAGATCAGCGCGTTTCTGGATGAGGAGGCGTACCGGGCGGGACAGGGTGCCTGGGAGCAGATAAAAAGGAGTGATGGAGAGCAGGAAATCCATATTTTCTGCGCAGCGTTTGCGCAGATTCATCCGTTTTTACAGAAGCATTTGCTACTGCTCCTGTTGGGAATGCAGGCGGAGAGCCGGAAAGATATTGCATCCTGCCATGTGGAAGAAGTCCTGGGACTGATGACGCAGGGCGTGGGCAGAAAAATATCTCTGCCGTACAGCATGACGGCCCGGCGAACTTATGACAGTGTGATTCTGAGCCGCGATTCAGGAGCCGGACAGGGGGCGGGGCAGCAGTGTTTATCCTGCGAATTGCAGATACCGGGGGAGACAGTCTGGGGAAATGGTCTTTGGTTTCGGACAAAATTAGTGGAAAATCCCGAATTTTTCAAAAAAATTCCGGAAAAAAGATATACGAAATGGTTTGATTATGATAAAATTAAATTTATTGTTCAGCTTCGCACACGCAAAACAGGGGATTTTCTTCAGGTGAATGCGGCCGGGGGGCGCAAGACCTTAAAAAAATATTTTATCGAGGAAAAAATTCCCCGGGAAGAGCGTGACCGGATCTGCCTGCTGGCGGACGGCGACCATGTTATCTGGGTGATCGGTCACCGCATCAGCGAGGCTTACAAAGTGGACGGACAGACAAGGCGTATTCTGCAGGTGGAGGTTATGCGAAGCTGCCTGCCGGAAGACTGAGGATAATGATGACTGCGTTAGCAGTCATGTCCGTTTGGTTTGGATGTCAAAAATGGTTTACGGGTTGTCCGCGCTTTGCATCTTAGTGCAGGGGATGAGTTTTGTGAAAAACACAGGAGGAAGAAGCTATGAAGGGTGAGAAGATCAGCGTAATGTACAGTGAGGAGCAGGTTGACGAAAGAATTCGGGAATTGGCCGCTCAGATTAATAAAGATCTGAACGGGGAGCCGGTAAAGCTTGTCTGCATTTTAAAAGGGGCAAGTTTTTTCGCGTGTGAGCTTGCCAAGCGGCTGACCGTACCGGTGTACATGGATTTCATGTATGTTTCAAGCTACGGAAACGGGACGGAATCTTCCGGAAATGTCCGGATTACGAAAGACCTGGAGTCACCGATTGAGGGTGAAAATGTGCTGATCGTGGAGGATATCATCGATTCCGGGCGGACGCTGGCCTATCTGTCCGATGAATTCCGGGAACGGGGCGCGAAAAAGGTGATGATCTGCACGCTCCTTTCCAAGCCGGACCGCCGGGAGGTAGATGTGCCGGTGGATTACATCGGATATGTGATTCCGGACCGGTTTGTGGTGGGGTACGGTCTCGATTATGCACAGAAATATCGCAATCTTCCTTATATCGGGGCGATTGACTTTATATAAAAGGTAGAAAAAGGAGGACCGGACATTGAAACGCAGTTTTAGAGGGCTCGGTTTTTATCTGTTTATTCTAGTTATTCTCTTTCTCTTGTGGAGAGGGTTTGGCGCAAACGGCAGTCTCACAGCGACGGAGACTTATACATGGTCTCAGTTTCAGGAAGCTGTGGAAGACGGCGGGGTAACTTCCCTGGTGATCACACAGAATCAGGAAGTGCCGACCGGTGTGGTGACGGTAACTCTTGAGGATGGCTCCCGGGCGCAGGTGACTGTGTCCGATGTCGGCGACGTGGAGACCTACCTGGAAGAGGAGGGATTCACCGATTACACTTTGAAGGATGTGCAGGGAACCAGTGTGCTGGTTTCTATCCTTCCCACGGTGATCGTGCTGATCGCTCTGGTCTTTATGATGGTAATGATGACAGGCCAGGTCGGCGGCGGTGGCGGCAATTCCAGAATGATGAATTTCGGCAAGAGCCGCGCCAGACTTACCAGCGGGGAGAATGTGAAAGTAAAGTTTAAGGATGTCGCCGGTCTCCGCGAGGAAAAAGAAGAGCTGGAAGGAATGGTGGACTTTTTAAAAGCGCCCGGCAAGTATACGAAGCTTGGCGCCAGAATTCCCAAGGGCGTACTGCTGGTGGGACCTCCCGGAACCGGTAAAACGCTGATTGCCAAGGCGGTGGCCGGGGAGGCGGGCGTGCCGTTTTTCTCCATCTCCGGATCGGATTTTGTGGAAATGTTTGTCGGTGTCGGCGCGTCCCGTGTGAGGGATATGTTTGCTGAGGCGAAAAAACAGGCGCCCTGTATCGTGTTTATCGATGAGATCGACGCGGTGGGACGACGCCGCGGAACCGGTATGGGCGGCGGACACGATGAGCGGGAGCAGACCCTGAACCAGCTTCTGGTGGAGATGGACGGGTTTGGTGTAAACGAGGGAATCATCGTTGTCGCTGCGACCAACCGTGTAGATATTCTCGACCCGGCGCTTCTGCGTCCGGGACGTTTCGACCGCAAAGTATATGTAGGCAAGCCGGATGTGGCAGGCCGGGAACAGATTCTTGAGGTTCATGCACAGAATAAGCCGCTGGGCGACGATGTGGATCTGAAACAGATCGCGCAGACGACAGCAGGTTTTACCGGAGCTGATCTGGAAAACATCTTAAACGAGTCGGCAATCATAGCGGCAAAGGATAAGCGTGCTTTTATCTGTCAGGAAGATATCAGAAAGGCCTTTATCAAGGTGGGTATCGGCGCGGAGAAAAAGAGCCGTGTGATCACGGACAAGGAAAAACGGATTACCGCTTTCCACGAGTCCGGCCACGCAATCCTTTTTCATGTGCTGCCGGATGTGGGGCCTGTCTATACGGTTTCCATTATCCCCACAGGCGTCGGTGCGGCGGGATATACGATGCCGCTTCCGGAAAAAGATGAGATGTTCCGCACGAAGGGGCAGATGCTCCAGGAAATCATGGTCGACCTGGGCGGGCGGATTGCCGAGGAGATGGTGTTCGGTGATGTGACTACCGGCGCATCCCAGGATATCAAGCAGGCGACGGGTGTGGCCAGAGCCATGGTGACAAAATATGGCATGTCCGAGGCTCTTGGACTGATCAATTATGATAATGACGATGATGAGGTCTTTATCGGGCGCGATCTCGCCCATACCAAGAGCTACAGCGACGATGTGGCGACGCAGATCGACGCAGAAGTCAAACGAATCGTGGACGAGTGTTATCAGAAGGCGAAGAAAATCATTGAAGCGCATGAGGATGTTCTTCACCGCAGCGCGGAGCTTCTTCTTGAGAAAGAGAAGATCGGGAGAGATGAGTTTGAAGATTTGTTTAGTAAGAGGTAAATATGAAGTACAATTCAGCACAACAGTTTTACAGTGTAGAAAATTATATTTTACAGATGCGTCCTATTCTGCACAAGAATTCTCTGTTCAGCGATGGGACTGCGGATTACCGGATTCCCGCCGAACCGAAAGCAAATGAGACTGTGCGGATTCGTTTTCGGACAGATGTTAATAATGTAGATCTGGTTATTCTCCACCATGATGGGGAAAGCTATGAGATGAGCGTTGCGGAGAGTGACGGTCAGTTTGATTTTTATGAGGCACAGATTCAGCTGGGCGAGGAGCAGTTCGGCTATTATTTTGAGGTGGTCAGCGGTATGCTTCGCTGCTATTATGACCGGGCCGGGGTGGCCCGGGAGCATCGGAAACAGTATGAGTTCCGCATCGTTCCCGGTTTTTCCACACCGGATTGGGCGAAAGGCGCGGTCATGTACCAGATTTTTACGGAGCGGTTTTATAACGGGGATCCTTCCAACGATGTGAAGGACGGCGAGTATTATTACATTAACCGTCCGACGAAGCAGGTGCCGGTCTGGGACGCCCACCCGGAGAATTTCGATGTGGCGAATTTCTACGGAGGTGATCTGGAAGGCGTGTACCAGAAGCTGGATTACCTGCAGGATCTGGGTGTGGAAGTGATTTACTTTAACCCGTTGTTTGTATCCGCTTCCAGCCACAAGTATGATATTCAGGATTATGATTATATCGATCCGCATTTTGGCGTGATTCTCGAGGATGGCGGGAAACCGCTGCCGGAGGGATGCACGGATAATACGAAAGCAGAGATTTATAAAAAGCGTGTGACCAGTCTGAAGAATCTGGAGGCCAGCAACGAACTGTTTGTCAAGCTGGTCCGGGAGGCGCACCGCAGAGGAATGCGTGTGATCTTAGACGGAGTGTTTAACCATTGCGGATCTTTTAATAAGTGGATGGACCGGGAGAAAATCTACAAAGACAGTGAGGATTTTGAATCCGGAGCCTATGAGACGGCGGATAGCAGATACCACAATTACTTCCGCTTTCAGAACGAAACGGCTTTCCCGGATAACGGGTCCTACGAGGGCTGGTGGGGACTGGATACCCTGCCGAAGCTGAATTATGAGGGCTCTCCGGAACTGGAGGAGTATATTTTAAAAATCGCGAAAAAATGGGTATCCGAGCCCTATTGTGCGGACGGATGGCGTCTGGATGTGGCGGCGGATCTGGGACACAGCGAGGAATACAATCATAAATTCTGGAAAAAATTCCGGGCGGCGGTGAAAGAGGCCAATCCGCAGGCGCTGGTTCTGGCAGAGCATTACGGTGATCCGGAGAAGTGGCTGCACGGCGACCAGTGGGATACCGTCATGAATTATGACACTTTCATGGAGCCGGTGAGCTGGTTCCTGACCGGTATGGAAAAGCATAGCAATGAGTATAAGGAATATATGCAGGGAAATTTTGATAATTATGTCAATTCCATGACACATTACATGGCAAGTTTCCTCACGCCGTCCCTGCAGTGCACCATGAATCAGCTGTCCAACCATGATCACTCGCGTTTCCTCACGAGAACGAACCACAAGGTGGGACGGGCGGAAAAGCTGGGTTGCGAGGCGGCATCGGAGGGCGTTAACAAGGCGGTCTTAAAGGAGGCAGTTGTCATACAGATGACCTGGCCGGGTGCGCCGACTCTTTATTATGGTGATGAGGCGGGATTGTGCGGATTTACGGATCCGGATAACCGTCGAACCTACCCCTGGGGCAGGGAGGACAAGGAACTGATCCGTTTCCACCGTGATATGATCCGCATTCACCGGGAAAATCCTGCGTTGCGGACGGGATCGGTTAAGTTTTTAAACGGCACAAAAAATGTACTCTGTTACGGGAGATTTAACCGGCAGCAGCAGTTTGTCATTATAGTCAACAATGACAGTTTCCCAAATACCATCGACCTGCCTGTGGATACGGCGAATGTTCCGCAGGAATGCGTGCTGCAGCAGGTCATGTATACTACCGGAGACGGATACTCGGTTGCTCCCGTCGAATATAATGTCATCAGCGGGCATATCAAAATCACATTGCCGAAATTCTCAGCGGTTGTGCTGAAGCATGAGGATCAGATTTAAAAAGTGTAACTGTTCAGTACCTTCACAGTTACGAGGAAAAGTCCATTAAAAATCGCTGCGCGATGGGACTTTTCCCTGTTTATTTTACGTCATCAGACGCACTTCGCAGCAAGTGCGAAGTACTGTCCTGAATAATTGCTAAAAAGTTTCACAAAATTTTTATTGTTATTTTTTTTATGATGTAGTACGATGAAGTGTGTCTGTGAAATCATGACAGATTTACATAACATAATAAACGGATTTTAGGAGAGAACAATGGCTGGACATAAGACAAAAGCAGTAAGGCGCAGAAGACGGAGAATCATTCTTTTTGTCGTAGAGATTGTAATTTTGGTGCTGGTACTGGCGGTACTCTTTTTATATCAGAAGCTGAATCTTCTTGATACCTCCTATCAGCTGGATCGGTCAAAAATTCAGGTAAATGAGGTGGAGGGATCTACGGAGGAAATCTTTGCGGAGAATCTGACGATTGCCGTCTTCGGTCTGGATAACCGCACGCAGGGTGTTTACACTACCGGCAACAGCGATGTCATCATGGTGATGAATATTGACAGTAATACGAACGAGATGACGATGGTTTCCGTATATCGTGATACTTACCTGAATGTTGCGGCTGTGGATGAGGAAAACAAGTTCCGCAAGTGCAATTCCGCATATGCTTACGGGGGTGTGGAGCAGGCAATTACTATGCTGAACCGCAATCTTGATCTTGATATTGATAATTATGTCTGTGTGGATTTTGCAGCTGTGGCGGAGGCCATTGATATTCTGGGCGGTGTGGAAATTGAGATTGAGTCTACCGCAGAACTGGACTATCTCAACGATTACATCGAGGCTACCAATCAAATTCTGGACACGAATTCTCCTACGATCAGTTCCACGGGAACGCATACCCTGGACGGTGTACAGGCGGTGGCTTATTCACGTATCCGATACACATCCGGCGGAGATTATAAGCGCGCGGAGCGGCAGCGTATCGTCCTGTCCGCTATGTTCTCCAAGGCAAAGAGTGCCAGCCTGTCACAGCTCAATGAGCTGTTGGATACGGTATTCCCGGATATCCAGACGGACCTTTCCAAGCAGGATCTTCTGACTATGGCGTCAGCGATGCTCAGCTATGACATATCAAGCAGCGGAGGATTCCCTTATGACAAGACGACGATGACCTTAAACAGCACAGTTGGAAGTATTGTAGTTCCCTGTGATCTGGAGAGCAACGTTATCGCTTTGCACGAGCAGCTGTTTGGCGAGGAGGATTACACGCCGTCCAGCACGGTTCAGGAATATAGCGATTATATTATCTCTTCGACCGGCGCCACTGCGGAGAGTGCTGTGGAGGATGCTTTCTCGAATGCAGATGATTTTTCCGGTGATGAAGACGCGGTGGGCGAAGCGGATTCGGAGGGTGAAGAATGATCAGACTGTTTATATGTCCCAAATGCGGCTGGGTGCGGACGGTTTCCAGGAAAAGCGATGTGGAGTGTTTTAAATGTGAAAATGTTCAGATGATCCCGTCAAAGCTGGAATACGCGAAATTTGTCGAAATGTCGGAGCAGGAGCGCAGGGATTATGTGGACAGCTGGATGTACATACACAAAATGGCTGGCAGTAAAACCGGAGGGGAGGCAGCGGTATGAAGAACAGGAGAATAGCGATCGCGCTGGGGCATGATGCGCTGGGTACGACGCTTCCGGAACAGAAAAAAGCAACCAGACAGGCGGCAAAGGCGATCGCCGATCTGGTGCAGGACGACTGTGAAGTTGTGATTACGCACAGTAACGGACCGCAGGTCGGCATGATCCATACGGCAATGTCTGAGTTTCACAGGTTGTATCAGGAATACACAGCTACCCCGATGGCAGTGTGCTCAGCTATGAGCCAGGGCTATATCGGATACGATTTGCAGCAGGCAATCCGCAGTGAGCTGGTGGGGCGAGGTGTGTACCGCACGGTTTCCACGATTTTAACGCAGGTAACGGTGGATCCGTATGATGATGCTTTTTATCATCCGACTAAGATCATCGGCCGTGTGATGGATGAGGCTGAAGCTGAGGCGGAAGAGAAAAAAGGCAACCATGTCACTCCGGTGGAGGGCGGATTCCGCAGGATTGTGGCGGCGCCGACTCCTATAGAGATTGTGGAACTGGATGCGATTAATGCCCTGATGGATGCCAGACAGATTGTCATTGCCGCGGGAGGCGGCGGGATTCCCGTGCTGCAGCAGGGAAAATCCTTAAAAGGCGCCAGCGCCGTGATTGAGAAAGATCTGATTGCCGGACTTCTGGCGGACGGCGTCAATGCGGACCGGCTGATTATTCTGACAGATGTGGAATGTGTCTATAAGGGATACGGCACGGAGAAACAGGAGCCTCTTCACATGCTGTCCTGTGCTCAGGCGGCAAAGTATAGTGAGGATGGCGAGTTTGGCGCCGGGAATATGCAGCCGAAGATTCAGACAGCCATTCAGTTTATCGGAGATTCGGATACGCGGTCTGTTCTGATTACCAGACTGGATAAGATCAAAGAGGCTATCCAGGGACAGACGGGGACCGTGATCAGAAAATAAAAGCGAAAAGTAAAACGGCTGTGAGACAGAGGAAAAGTTTTCTTTGTCTCACAGCCCTTTTTGTATTACTTCTTTTGATATTGGATTACCTGAAAATATTTGTTCTGTGAGCAGGCTTGTGCCTATCTCTGCTTCCATAGTGGGGATGGATAAATCCCGGCTTCCGTCATATCATCGAGCGCTTTGACAACGTCCGGTTTGTCCTCCCGGTAGGTAACTCCGTACCATTTGTCCGGGCAGGGGAGCACCTGAACAGTGGCTTTTTCCTCCTCGAGAAGCTGGGTTACGACGGAGGGTAGAAAGTATTCGCCTTTCAGCGGGTTGGTGCGCAGTGTGTTATCCAGAAAAGCGGAAAAACGCTGTCCGGCCTCCGCCACAAAGCTCTCGGAGAATCCCCATAGATTCATAGAGACGACGGTGTCCTCGTTCAGATCGGTCCAGGTCTCGCCGTCATCTTCGGTAAAGTGGATACCGTCGGTGTAGGGTTCGATCTTTGTGCGTTCCACCACGCTGACCAGATTTCCATCCGCATCAGCGGAGCAGACGCCGCGTGCTACGGAACCGTTGGCGGTGACGGTGTTCTTCAGCAGGTAGCCAACCATACAGTAGCGGTATTTATCATCGTCCCGGTGTGTGCTGAGGTAGTCGTAGATGATTCGGAAGCACTGTGTCCCGTAATAATCGTCTGCATTGATCACGGCAAACGGAGCGTCGATGAGATCTCTGGCGGCCAGTATGGCATGGCAGGTGCCCCAGGGTTTTTCACGACCCTCCGGGACAAAATAGCCATCCGGCAGATCGTCCAGATCCTGAAAAGCGTATGCCACTTCCATGTATTCTGCGATGTGGTTTCCGATTTTTTCCTTAAAGACATCTTCAAAAGTGTGTTTGATAATAAAAATGACCTTTTCAAACCCGGCACGGTGGGCGTCGTAGAGAGAGTAATCCATAATAACTTCGCCGCAGCGGCCGACAGGGTCCATCTGTTTTAATCCGCCGTAGCGGCTGCCCATGCCGGCGGCCATGACGACTAAAATAGGTTTTTTCATAACTGTTTCCTTTCCTGTTTATAAAAATATGCCTGTGGTAACAGGCGAACTTGTATCATTATATTGTAAATAAGCAAAAATTACAAGATATAATGAGCGCAAGTGAGTCAAC
>JAJQAD010000033.1 GCA_021204005.1 Clostridiales bacterium | reverse complement strand
AGATCAAGTGGAATTTACTCTTGCACTGGAATTTACTTTTTCAATTCAGCATTTTCTCTCTCATTGAACTTGCGAGCATCAGAATCCTGTGAAATGTATTTCAGAAAATACGATATAAGAAACCTTAGCCAGATGCTCTACGCAAAGTATAATACATTCTCCAAAAAAAATCATCGGAAAACCACACAAAAATAACCTTCAAAACTTTGTAAGTAAATCACAAAGTTTTGAAGGTCAATTCTAAGCAAAGTAAATTTTTTATGCACCATGTAAAAACTTTTCGGGGAAAATTTTTACACCTTGTTTTTCGGTTTATTCGCTTTCAGCTCTCAGGATAATCTCTCCGCCGCCAGTTTAAGCCGCGCTCTCACCCGGTCTTCTCCCATCACCTGCATGATCTGATAGAGATCCGGTGTGTTGCGCCGTCCGGTCAGTCCGACGCGCAGAGCCGTGCTTACATCACCGACATGCCCAGGCCACTCATCCTTTGCCTTGCGCCAGATTTTCACTTCCCGCGCATAACCAATTCGCTCCGCCAGGTCTTTCATCCGGTCAAACCACTGCCCGCTGTCATCCGACGGGTAATAATATTCTTCCGCATACAGAGTAAAGACTTTTGTCAGCGTATCGCGGTCTGAGATCACCTGATACTCATATTCCACATCATCCGCGCCGAACTGGTCGTCATACATATAGGAAATATACTCCCGCACATCAGACCACTTGCCGATATCTTTTCGCTTTTTCTTAATCTCCGCACCGCGCTCAATACCCAGAACTCTCAGCGAATACTCCCGGTCCTGCAGCATGCCGGATAAAATCTCGTCATACCGCTCCGCCCAGGCGTACACATCCTCATAAACCTTCTCCGCGGAAAAAGTGGCAATCACATTTTTTGACACATCGATCAGCTTGTCCATGTCAAAGAGAGCCCCCTCCGTGGTGCTCATCTTCTTCAAAGCAAACGGAAAGTCATACAGATCAGCCGTCTCATTATTCTTCCGCCACATCTCAAAATCAGAATTGGCGATCGTCATGAGATATTCCTTTACGGACTCCGCCGGAATTCCTTCCCTGTGATAATAGCTCACGGCCGCCTCGGGATCCTTCCGCTTACTGATCTTACGTTTGAAAGTCACAGGTTCCCCGTTTTTGTCCAAAATCACATTGCCATTCTCATCCACTTTCGCCTCACTTTTCAGCATCGGCGCATAGTGACAATACTTCGGCGCCTTAAAGCCGAGTGAATGGAAGAGCTCCAGATGGAGCGGCACAGACGGGAACCATTCGCTGGAACGGATCACATGGGTGGTGTGCATCAGATGATCATCTACCGCATGGGCAAAATGATAGGTCGGCAGCCCATCGCCCTTGATAATCACAATATCCATGATATTCTGGGGCATTTCCACCTTGCCCTTTACCATGTCTTTGTGAGTGATACGGCCGTCCTCTTTTCCCATCGCCTTAAAGCGAATCACATACTTGTCGCCTTTTTTTATACGCTCCGCCGCTTCCTCCGCCGGCAGGTCACGGTACATGGCCCACTCGCCGTAATAACCAATGTTATTCAGCTTCGCCTCCTCCTGCTTTTTCCGCAGTTCGGCCAGTTCCTCCTCCGTGGCAAAGCAGGGGTACGCCCTGTCATTCACCAGAAGATACTTTGCGTAAGCCTCATAAATCTCTTTTCTCTGCGTCTGGATATAAGGGCCATAGTCGCCAACGGATTCCGTCTCACTCACCATTCCCTCATCAAAGATGATATCAAAATCCTTCATAGAATCAATGATTCCCTGGACGCCGTTCTCAATCTTGCGCTTCTGGTCGGTATCCTCAATGCGTAAAATCAGCACACCCCCGCTTTTTTTCACCAGAGATGTCTCCACAATGCACTGCTCCAGGGCGCCGATATGCACAAAACCAGTCGGGCTCGGCGCAAACCGGGTCACAACAGCCCCTTCCGGGAGATTACGCTCCGGATATTTCTCTTCATAATAGGAAATGTCTTTCGCATCCGGAAAAATCAGATCCGCAAGTTCCTGTCTGTTCATAACACAAATCCTCCATCCATATTTAATAAATCCTCTCCACATCGGAAAGCCCATAGGTGTCCATAAATTCCTGCAGGTCCTCCTCATTGCGAATCAGCCCGACTTCCTCGAGCTTTCCGGTCTGCAGGTTCTGAAACCCTGCCACCTGCTCGCCGGTACAAATGCTGCACCGCAATACCGGTTTGTATGCAGAAGCATCATATTCCTTATGTGCAGCTTTCTTTTTCTTCTGAAAAATCCCCATCATTTTGCCCCCTTTTTACTAAGCGAATATACCAAAGCCCCTTTCCTAATCCAGCAGTGCCAATATGGACGCCTTGGGCTGCGCTCCCAGCGTCTGATTCACAATTTCACCATTCTTAATCACAATAAGCGTCGGAATACTCATCACCTGAAACTCAGATGCAAGCTCCGGCTCCTCGTCCACATTGATTTTCCCCACTTTAATATCAGCACGCTCGTTGGCAATCTCCTCCACAACAGGGCCGATCATCCGGCATGGGCCGCACCACTCTGCCCAGAAATCAAGCAATACCGGTTTGTCACTGTTCATCACTTCCGAATCAAAATTGTCACCTGTAATCTTTAAAACACTCATAATAGCCTCCTTTTCATCACCGATCCGGCAAACCGGATGAAATATTAAATAAAGCAGCAATATCTTCCTATCCGCAAACGGGCGCCTGCATCTGGTAGATATCATAAGCCATCCTGCTCATAAAATCAACCATCAGCTGCTCATAGTATCTTCTTATCCGCGACGCATTGGCTTACTTAGTGAGCACTGCGAGCTTAGTGAACAAGCGTGCACTGCTGCTGCGAGCCTGCCCTGTGAGTACATCCTCAGAATATAAAGATATTATGGCAATTTCCCGCCTGTTTTATGTCGGTATCCGCAGTTCATCCATCACCTGTCCCCAACTCTGTTTCAGTCTTTCCATCTGAAATGCGGCATTTGCCGGACTGGTGGAGGGGAGTTTTACAATCTCTCTTCCGGTCTCCGGAAAGCAATATTTCTGATACAGATCATATGCCTTTCCCCCGTTGGCATAAATCTGCCGCACAGGCGCATGATCCAGAATCACCCGCAGATCATTCGCAACCACATTGCGGATGGAACTGTCACTGGAACCAATGATATCACACACAGCAATCACATCCCATACAGCAATCCGGTTCCGAAGAAGGAATTCCTTTTTCTCCGGAACCGTCATCGGCACCTGTTCCCCGATCAGCGCCGCAAGCAGCTTCCAGAACCGGTTCTGCGGGTGACCGTAATAAAAGTTATTTTCCCTGGGCTTCACCGATGGGAATGTTCCCAGAATGAGAATCCGGGATTGCCCGTCCCATACCGGAGCAAAATTATGGGCAATTCTCTGATACTCCTGCATTGTTCCGCTTCTCCTATAGACTTCCGCAATATTTCATCCCAAAACTGCTATGTACGCACTCTTATGCCACCTTAGCCTTTCACTCGCTCACATCTCTTCATATTGAAACCTAATTCTTTTAAATAGTTTAGCATAGGTTCCGCCAAAAGTCAGCAAGAAATAAGGTCATTTCAGATCCATCTCCAGATCTAAATATTCCCTATTATATATAGAAAAAACCGCCTATCCTGCGATAAGCGGTTTCAGCAAAAATCCGTCTGTAAAATCTCAACGGGCTCAGAAAAACCCGGCTGCTCTGTTTCACATGACCAGCGCAGCAAAAGGGTATGTATTACTCATATTTGGAAAAAGAACCGTCCAGTCTCCTGTTCTCCACAACATTATCATTATAATTATCATCCCCCGTGACAGAGAGACCATCCGAAGTTTTCTCGATCGTGAGCTGGGCGTCATAATTCATCTCAATCGTAACCAGCAGATACCCATCCTGTGCCAGACCGCCGTAAGTATCTCCGGTCCAGTCGGTACCGTTGCTCCAAGTCAGCTGATAATCCGCCTCCCCCGTCTCAGAAACCTCAATCTCCAGATACATACCGGTCTCACTGTTCACATAGGAACCGGCAAAAGTGTCTTCCGCCATAGCAGATTCCGCTGTGTCCGATGAAGAATCAGCGGTCCCGGCATCTGTTGTTCCCGATGTACTCGATGAGCTGCTGCCTGAAGAGACTGTTTCTGAAGTATCTGCCGCTTCGGTTTCCTCATCTTCCTCACTTTCCTCTTCTGTATCCGCAGCCTCCGCATCATTCGTCTCCTCTGTTTCCGCAGTAACATCGGCAGAGTCGGCGGATGAACTGTTGCCACATCCTGCCAGGACACACATCGCACTCATTCCTGCGATCAGAATCGCCACTGATAATTTTTTCATTTTTTCTTTCCTTTCCTGTGACTGTCTTTTACATCCCCGCCATTGCTTTCCTGTCGTGCTCTGCAACCCGGGGTAATTGCATCATAACATACCCCGGCCTTCACGGTAAGACATCCTGCACGAAAATGGGTTTCACTTCACTAAAGGCCGCGGATTTCCTTGACTCGACCAACGCTCCAGTCGCAAATTTGCGAAAAAATATTGACCCTGACGTCACGTATGAGATATAAAAAAATCGTAACTGTTCAGTGCCTTCACAGTTACGCGGAAAAGTCCATTAGAAATCGCTGCGCGATGGGACTTTTCCTTGTGTAATTTACGACATCAGACGCACTTCGCAGCAAGTGCGAAGTACTGTCCTGAATAGTTACAAAGAATCAGCTCCTGCAGGGCGAAACCGACAAAACAATAAAGCGGCAAATCGTCTCAGAAACAGCCGATATGATACGGCACAACAATGCAGGCCGGATCATAATTCTGACACGAGGGAAACCGTCTTCTGTTCATGTAGGAAAGGAGTATCTCATATGGAACCAAAAGAAACATTCGGAAAATATATTTTACAGAAACGCAAAGCTGCCGGCCTGTCCCAAAAGGCACTGGCTAACCAGCTCTTTGTCTCGGAGCCGGCGGTAAGCAAATGGGAACGCGGACTGTCGTACCCTGATATCACTCTGGTCACCAGCCTCTGCGAAGCGTTGGGCGTCTCGGAGCACGAGCTTCTGACTGCCAGCGACGATATGCACCAGCGGGAAATCGAGAAACAGTCCAGAGGATATCTGAGAATCATCCGCACGTATTCCTGGATAACGTATCTATGCTATGCGGCTGCACTGATTCCCACTTTTATCGTGGGACTGGCGACAGGAAACGGCCTGTCCGTATTTTTCATTACCCTGTCCGCCCTGCTGATCGTTTTTTCCTTTTTAAATGTGCCGATGCTGGTAAAGCACCAGCGACTGCACTGGGTCTTCTGGTGCTCCTACGGTTCGCTGATCCTGCTTCTGAGCGTATGCCGCCTGGTTCATGTGGAAGCTGATTACGAGCACTGGTATCTCATGGCGATTTTCGGTGTCAGTCTGGGATTTTTCAGCATATTTCTGCCACTGCTTTTGCATACTTCAGCTCTGGAACATCCGGTTCTGCACCACAAAGGCCTGATCTGCATGGCTGTGGATACCATACTGATTTATCTGCTGGTAATTTTCGGGAATCTGTTTGCAGACAATCTGAATAGCGAAAACCTCCGGGGATGTCTGCTGCTTGCTCTCCTCTGCACGGCGATTGCGTGGGGACTGTTTGCACTCTTCCGTTACACAAAGCTCAGCACACTTTTGTGCAGTTTTATCACAGCAGAAGTCTGCGGAATTCTGACTCTGGTCGGGAACAGTCTCGCAGACACGTTGATAAACGGCAGCCGGTTTATCCTGCCGGAAATCAATCTTACAAATTGGACGGATGAGTGCATAAACCAGAATCTGGGGGTGTTAATTATGATCTGTGCGGCAGTGTTGATCGTGTTCGCGCTGGTGCGGGATATCCGAAAATATTTACAAACAAAATAGTGATAACTATCTGACAAAAGACCGTCCCCGGGTTCCGGGAACGGTCTCTTATCAATATACTGTAACCATTTTCTATTTTGAGCACCGGAGCCAGACTCTCCTCAGTCATCATCCAGTCTGCGCAGTCCGGCCACAGATGAAACCGGCAGGGAAAAACAGATTGCTCCTGCTTTTGTCCCGGTACCTGCATTTCCGGTAACCGCCTTCATAATCGCGGCTTTTTCTCTGGCATTGGAGACGATATAGATCACGTCCTTTTCTGTCCCCAGGGATACTCCGAAAAATTTCTCTGTTCCCGCCGCGGCAGTTCCTTTGGCATGAAGAACGGTTCCTCCGGCGGCTCCCGCCGCCCGGGCCGCATCCATCACCATATCCGAATACCCTTCATTTAATATCACAATAATCAATTCATATTCAAAATTCATATCCGGAACTCCTTCGCTGGAAACTTTGCCATCAGTCATATAAGCCAGGGTGCTTCCGCCGCCCACACTCTTTATCGGAACCGCCATAATAATTCCATTCCCAGGGATATCAATAAACATCTTCCGCTTCGCCGCACGAAAAATCTGTCTCATAACATCATATCCGGCGGCAGCGCTTATAATCGCCTTGCCAGTCCGGTCCAGACCGTAAAGGGAAAGGTGCTCTGCGGTAGCGGTTCCTCTTGCCAGATTCGTCATCACAAGATTCGCCCCGGAATCCCGGTAAATTCCCGTCATTTCTTCCGTTCTGTCTCTGTCCACAATGCTTATAATATAATACAGCTTCAGCCTAACTCACCTCCCAGAGCTCTATAATCTCGTCGTCGCCGAATACCGGCACGGCCGCTTCCGATTCTGCCCGGCGCGTTTTGACCACATAGACGACACCCATCAGCTGCACCGTGATCAGCGGCATCATCGCCACCATCGCCACAAGGCCGAAAGCATCCGTCATAATATTTCCGCCCAGAGCCGTCGTCGCCCCCATTGCAAAGGGAAGCATAAACGTCGCCGTCAGCGGCCCGGAGGCCACTCCGCCGGAGTCAAATGCGATAGCCGTGAAAGTCTCCGGGACAAAAAATGTCAAAACCAGAGCAAAGACGTAACCCGGCACAATAAACCAGAGGATGGAGATTCCTGTGAGAACACGGATCATCGCCAGCCCCATAGCCAGCGCAATTGCGATAGAAAGACTGGTGCCCATCGCTTTCTCTGAAATGGCTCCTGCACTCACTTCCTCCACCTGCTTATTCAGCACATGGACCGACGGCTCCGCATTGATAATAAACCATCCCATAACCATGGCCAGCGGCACCAGCAAAAAGGCAGCTCTGCTTTCCCCAATGGCGCTTCCCAGCACATATCCCAGAGAGGTAAATCCTACATTGGCTCCTGTGAGAAAAAGCACCAGTCCCACATAAGTATACGCCACACCTATGAAAATCCGGATCAGCGGAATTTTCTGCAGGTGAAGAGACACAAGCTGAAAAACCAGGAAAAAAGCGACTATGGGCAGAAGCGCCACCGCCACTTCCCGCAGATAGACGGGAATCTCCGCCAGATATCCGTGTCCCAGTTCCATGGAAGTTGCAAAATCATAAATCGCGGTTTCCGAGCCGGATCCCAGGCTGTCTCCATAGAGGAACCCCAGGATCAGCACCGCCAGCACCGGTCCTATGGAACACATCGCGATCAGACCGAAACTGTCTGACTTGGCATTCTTATCGCTTCGGATTGAAGTGACACCGACACCCAGCGCCATAATAAACGGAACCGTCATAGGGCCGGTGGTCACACCGCCGGAATCAAAAGCCACCGCCAGGAAATCCGAATCAGAAAAGATAACCAGCAGAAAAATCAGCGCATAACAGATCAAAAGCAAACGGCGCAGAGGAACGCCAAGCAGAATGCGCAGCATACTGATCGCAAGGAACAACCCGACTCCTACAGCCACCCTAAGCATAAGTACGCTTTTATCAATCCCCGGCACATTCGACGCCAGAACCTGCAGGTCAGGCTCTGCCACCGTCACCGCCACTCCCAGAATCAAACTGAGAAGCAAAATCAGCCACAGTTTGCGGGACTGCGTCATCTTCGCCCCGATATGCTGCCCAATCTGAGTCATGGACATATCTGCGCCCAGAGTAAACAGCCCCATCCCTACGATCAACATCAGAGAACCGATGAGAAAAGACAACAAAAGTCCATTGCTCAGCGGCACAAAAAAGAGGCAGATCACAGCAACGATAACCGTAATCGGAAGCACCGATGCCACTGCCTCATTAATCTTTTCCCGTATGATATCTTTGCTGGTCAAGCTATCACTCCTTCTGCCAGATACATTGGGGTTATTATATCGTGAACTCCGCCGTGCCCACTCGGAAATCCCTGATTTCCAGCTTTGCATATGTTCGATTACGGAAATCACAGATTTCCTATCTCACTTATCGTTGTCCGGGCTTCGCCCTATATCAGAGCACAGATGGGCATCCCCTTACATGCAAGCATGACGTGTCTACCCATCTGCACTCTGCTGCACGGCTCATTGCTTGCGCTCATTATATCTGGCAAAAGCTGTATTTTCAACCTTTCAGCGACCTTTTATAAAACTTTTATGATTAACTTACATGTACAAGCAATCATTTCATCTATCCCCTGAAAAAAGGAGCGGCAGTGGAACAGAAATCATACTTCTCTTTCACACTGCCGCTTTTACCTATTTCTTTCTAATACACAAATCTCACTGCCGTCCCATACGCAACGACTTCCGCAGCACCCTGCATGATGGAAGAGGAAGCGTATCGGATATTCACAATCGCATCCGCGCCGAGCCTTTCCGCCTCCGATATCATCCGCTCTGTCGCAAGTGCCCGGGCTTCGTTCATCATGTCATTGTATGCTTTCAGTTCTCCGCCCACCAGGGTTTTTAACCCCTGGGAGATATCCTTTCCAACATGTTTAGCCTGAATGGTGCTTCCTTTCACCAGTCCCAGCATATCAAGATTTTTTCCTGAAATATAATCCGTGTTTACTAAGATCATCTTTGTCTCCTCTCCGTATCTCTTTTATTTTTTCCTGCATATGAAAGTCATTACTCTTCCTCTTTTTCATTTCGTCAAAGCTTTCATTGTAAAATCAAGAATTCTGGATTTCCTCTCTGCCAGCATTGTGAAATAAAACTCTCTCTGTAAATCGCTTAAAAAAGGAGTTTCCTCTACAAGGTCTTTAATTTGCGCCATATCTATCTTCGGAACAATGCGTTTCAAAGCAAGATTACACTCCTCCTGCTGCAAGGAGGAAATAAAATCAAAATAACGGATTTTCCTGTTGTTCACAGTAATTGCCGAGGTCGGTATCTCAAACACGCGAAAATCCATTTCCTTCTGTTCCGAAAGAACTTTCGTCATAATCGCCTCATCGGCCTGCGGATAAAGACAGCTCCCACAATCATATACCGGGGCAAGTTTTACCTCATCCGTCACCGTATTATATAAAAATCCCCAGTTGCCGTTATGCCGATCCCAGTTTCCAATCAGCGCATCCACGATAAACATGTCCCAAAAACGATCAGACAGTTCCAGAGGCTCCACCGCAGTTTGTTCCTCAAAGGTCTGCAAAATGTCAGTAAGTTCCGTACCATACCCATTCCGCTCAGAATCAATAATCTGATTTTTCAGAGAAGCAAAGTCCTGCAACACTACACCCGGCTCGGTAAAATCCCCGCAAGCTACTACAATCTTTTCCTTATCCTTCACACGATAAGTCCCAAGCATGGTTTCCTGCACCGGCACTCCAATCATTTTATAAATCTGGCAGCCGAGATACTCTGAAAAACAACTGTTGCTGTAACTCATATTCTTATTTTTTGTCGGGGCAGGCGGAAACTTGAGCATATATTGCTTCTCCTGATATACCACAGAAATCTTGCTCCCGTTGGCTCCAGCATATGCTTTATTACGCTTTGTAAGATTTGTAAAATCAACCGGCTTCATGGTTTCACACCCTTTCTATCCTCAGATATTTTTCGCGAAGATACCACGCCTGTTCAGAGCTGATTACCTGATTTACCTCAGCGCTGTTAATGTCGCTCTGCAATTCACAGTAATCACAATCCCAATGAAGATACTCCTCTCCATTGTCAATCTTTTTCCATGCAAGATTCATGGCATGAATAGAATCCTGCAAAAAAGGCGGAAGACCGCACTCAAGATACTCTTTATTATTCGGCAGCCCGGTATCGCTGTCATATGGTGTCGTCAACTCCTCCACCTCCTTTATTGAACAGTCAGATGCTTTTGGCTCATTGCCTGCGCTCATTATATTTACATATCATCCCAAAATCAAGTATACACTGATTCCTCATATCGTTCTTAAATTACTTATTCTTTTCATCTACGAACGCGCTGCTCCTTGCCGTAAGCTCTACCCAGGCAGGTCTGAACCCGCTTTTTATTGCATTGCGCACAGATTTGATATTTGACCATGCGGCACAATAAAACGGTACTTTTCCCGCTTTTAATATTTCAATGGCAAGCCTGATGGTAATCGCGGAAGCAATCCCCTTCTTTCGATACTCCGGCAAAACATCAATCCCGATTTGATACATGCTCTCACAATCAGTGGAACAGCCTGCCAGACCTACGAGAGTATCCTTATCAAATGCACCAACCGCAAGTACATCCAGATGCTTTCTTTTTTCACACAATGCATTTTTCCACTGATCCGTGTAGTACGGTTCAAATTGTGCAGGTCTCAATACTTTAACATCATAAGCACAGGGCCGTTCTCTTAGCAAATCTGCATCGGGCAGAAAATACTCTGCCATAAAACAGACTTTGTAATCGAATGGAGCCAGCTTTTCATTCAAAGAGATCACATTGGGGGATTCAAAACAATGTTCTACATCATATTTGTTTATATACCATTCGACAAGTTCTCTCATTCTTGGACTAACCTGCGCTATAATATTATTACCATAAGATACCAGATCGCATTCAAAAGGCAACGGAAGGTAAGCTCTTGCTTTTTCACTTTTTCGGGAAATAACAACCTTATTCCTGTTTGACAAAAAATCCTCCGGATTGCAATTACAATCGCAGGCAGACTGTTGTAAGGCTATCTGTAAAATTTCTTCATTTGTCATATTCAACCTCTTGCCATCTTTTCAACACAGATTACGGATGTTCTCACTGACAAAGCTACTCCCACACGTCCAATTTCCTGTCTTTGTAATAAAACTCTTTGTCTTTCTCTCCAATCTCGCGCATCACTTTACAGGGAACACCATAAGCCACCACATTTGCAGGGATATCACCCGTAACCACACTGCCGGATCCGATTACAGAGTTATCACCGATCGTAACCCCGGGCATAATCTGAACGGCAGAGCCAATCCAAACATTTTGCCCTACATGAATCGGCAGGTTATAAACATAATGATGCTCCCGCAAAACAGGCAGAACCGGATGCCCCGACGTGCTGAACACTACGTTCGGCGCAATCAGGCAGTTATCGCCGATAAAAATATGTTCATCATCAACAAAGGTCACATTAGAATTAACATAAACGCCTCTCCCGAGATACACATGTTTGCATCCCCAGTTTGCATTCAGCGGCGTCTCAACCGTACACCCGTCACCTATTTCCGCAAAAACTTCTCTCAGCAGCCGCTGCCGCTTCTCCACTTCCGTAGGCAACGTCTGATTATATTCGCACATCTTATTCTGATAAATGTGCTGGTCTCCCAACAAGGCGGGATCGTCATAACAATACGGCAAGCCCATGGCTTTACGTTCCACATTATTCATCGTCTGTCCTCCTCAAAAATTTACTATCTGGCTTATCAGTGATTACATCATACATCGGTTACTGTACTCCTCTCGAAATTTGCTATCTTCCTCTTTTCTGGCAAAAAGCAACCGGTCATAATTATTTATGAACCAGTACGCCCGTAAAC
>JAJQAD010000181.1 GCA_021204005.1 Clostridiales bacterium | reverse complement strand
CGCGATTGGCTGCGGACATGAGAAAGGTACGACGGACGCGGCAAGCTAAAAAGGAATTGAGGTGGTAAATCTCAACCTGATTCCGAAAATAAAAGCGGAGGTTGTTGTCAGGGATGAGGATGTCAGCAAGCTGCTGACTCTGATTTATGAGAATCTGTCCACCGGGACAGTCGGAGACGGGAAAGTGTTTGTAAGCCCCGTGGAGGATGTTATGAGAATACGTACAGGACAGAGAGGGAAAAAGGCAATCTAAGGAGGATTCCTATGAACAGGCGAGGAGCGATTCAAATTGAGAATCTGGACAAATATTTTGGCGAGAACCACGTAGTAAATCATATTTCCCTTTCTGTGGAACCGGGTGAATTTATCTCTCTGCTCGGCCCTTCCGGCTGCGGGAAAACGACGATTCTGCGGATGATCGCAGGATTTGAGACAATCGACGGAGGTGATATCAGAATCGACGGGGAGAGCATTATTCATCTTCCTCCGCACAAACGCGCACTCAATACGGTCTTTCAGCAGTATGCATTGTTTCCGCACATGAATGTATATGATAATGTTGCTTACGGCCTGCATGCGGCAAATGTAAAAAAGGGTGAGATCAGGGAACGTGTGCAGAGCGCTCTGGAGACGGTTCAATTGGGAGGATTTGAAGAGCGGATGCCTTCTCAGATGTCCGGCGGACAGAAACAGAGGGTTTCCATTGCGAGAGCGATTGTAAACAGACCGCCGGTTCTCCTTCTGGATGAACCGCTGACGGCGCTGGATATGAAGCTTCGTAAGGAAATGCGTTATGAATTAAGAAGTATTCAGCAACGGCTGGGGATTACCTTTCTCTATGTCACTCATGACCAGGAGGAAGCGATGATCATGAGTGACAGGATTGCGGTCTTAAACGGCGGTAACGTGGAGCAGATGGGAAAACCGGAAGAGATCTACCGCTTTCCGAAATCGGCGTTTGTCTCTGATTTTATCGGTGAGACAAATGCTTTTGACGGGATAGTCCGCGCAGCGGCTTCCGGATTTTCAACCATAGAATGTGAGTCGGGATTTTTCCGCGCGGATGCTGTGGGGTTTCGCGAAGGAGAATTTGTCAACGTCTCTATACGTCCGCATGAGGTAAAGTGGCAGGAGTCTGCGGTTGAAGGTTTCCGGCTGCAGGGTATTGTGAAAGATTTTATTTTTACGGGATCCTTTGTAAACGCTATCGCGGAATTGCCGAACGGCCGTGAAGTCAGAATCGCGCGTTTGGCCGGAACCGGCCTGCCGCAGATCGGCCAACAGGTGTTTCTGTACTGGAATCCGGAGGATGCGGTGGTGATGAAGAACCAGGCAGGCGATGTCAACGCATGGATTGAGGATATGGATCTCGGAGAGTGGATCCAAAAATGATTATTAACAATGGCATTGCTCATAATCAAATCTAACCATGTATTACTGCGTGTACATTGCTGTGCGCCATGCACAATGACTTTGATAAAATTTTGGAGGCTGTGACGTAGAAAAATGTTTTCTTGTTACCTAAAATAGAGAACAGATAAGACAAGCGATCAGGAACAGAAGTATCTTCCGGTTTATAATACACCACGCAAAGAAGCGAGTACAGGATATGTATTCGCTTTTTTATATTCATAATTATTTTAATGTAAAAAAAGGAGGACAACAGCATGAAGGTAAAAAAAATAGTAGATCTGGCATGGGAACTGACGGAAGATACACCTATTTATCCGGGCGATCCTGAACCTAAGATTACAGTCGCTACGACTCTGGAGAATGATGGATACAATCTGTCCGGGGTTTATATGGGCACGCAGACAGGCTCCCACGTGGATGCTCCTTACCATGTAAGGAATGCCGGCAAGACTATCGATCAGATGGATCTGAGTTATTTTGTCGGGGAAGCCGTGGTGGTGCGTGTAACAGACAAAAAAGCGGAAGAGAAAATCGTGATGGCGGACATACTTCCTTACGATGATAAAATTAAAGAGGGGACCATCGTTCTGTTTAACACGAACTGGTACAAAAAGAGAGGTACCGATGAGTTTTTTACCCATCCTTACCTGGATATTGAGATTGGAGAATATCTGGTGAAGAAGGGCGTTCGTTTTATCGCGATGGATACGATGAATGTAGATCGCTCTGTCGGAACCATATTCCCTGTACATAACTTATTTTCGGAAAAGAATCTTATGATCGGCGAGAACTGGGCAAACCTTGATAAGATTGACTTTGACAATGTGTTTGTCGCGGCAATCCCGATGAACATAATCGGGACGGACGGTTCCCCGGTCAGGGCGATTGCCATGGAGTTGGAATGAAAGCGGCAGACAAGTAAAGAGAACAGAATTGACATTGCAGCTTAAGAAAAGGATATTTTATTATGAATGAAAAAACAAATCTGGTTTCAGGCCAGACTACAGAAAAGCTGCCGGCTAAGGTAAAATGGGGTTATGGGCTTTCCGGCTACTGCAGTTTTATTACCTGGACAGCGTTCAGCTATTATGGGCTTTACTTTTTCACGGACATTGTCGGAATTTCCGCCGCATTGGCTGGTCTTATGATTTCGCTGGGAACTCTGTGGGACGCGATTACCGATCCTATTGTGGGTGGTATTTCTGACAACCTAAATCTGAAAGGCGGCAGAAGACGTCCTCTGATTATCGGAGTTGCAGTTCCGTTTGTGGCGGTCAGTATATTGCTGTTTACCAATTTCGGATTTGGCACAACCGCATCTAAAGTGTATTTTATGATCATGATATTGCTTTATTACACAGCGCAGACGGTGCTTGATATTTCCAGTTCCGCGCTTGGCTCTGAGATGACGCTGGATTACGACGAGCGTTCCACCCTGGCCACGATCAAGAATTACTTTGGATTGCTGGCAACGGTGGCGATCAGTCCGACGCTGGTACTGGTGGCTTATTTTGGCGGTTGGTTTACCAATTCAGACTACGGTTGGACCTGCACGATTGCTCTTTATGTGCTGATTGCATTGATGTTTATCATTATTTTCTGGAGATCTACAAAAGGATATGAGCGTCACAGAGAGGAAGGCGGACAGTTTTCCGTTGCAGATATCAAAGAAGTCTTTAAGACAAAGCCCACCAGGGTTGTTATGATTATCTTTGCGGTAGCCATCTTTGCAAATACGATTAACTATGCGCTGCAGGTATATTATTACTCTAACTATCTTTCCCTGACAGACGCGCAGATTTCCAGTATTACCTTTGTCTTCGGCGTGGCCAGTATTGCAGGCGCCTGGGTGACGGATCAGATTATGAAGAGGATGTCAAAAAAGTCTGCCTGGATTATTGCCATGGGGTCTGAGGCAATCGTCATGATTATCATGATTGGATTTCTGATTCATCCCGGTAACCTTGCTTCCGTTTATGTTCTCGTGATTCTTATGTCGGTTGGAAATGCCGCTGTGTATCAGGTGCCCTGGGCGATGATACCGGACTGTGTTGACGTGACAGAACTGGCAACCGGAAAACGTCTGGATGGTGTTATTTTTGGAATTGTTGCATTTCTTCAGAAATTTGCGGGAGCGCTTGGAGCGGCGATTCTTGGCACGTTGCTTACTGTAATCGGGTATGTGGATGGTGCGGTTCAGTCTGCTTCCACATTGACATCGCTGAAAAATATGTATGGTTTTCTGGTTGGAGGACTTTACCTTGTCGCGGTTGTCATTGTATTTATTTATCCTCTGAGCAAGAAAAAACATGACCGTGTACGGGAAGCGATTGAGGAGAGGAAGGAAGGGAAAGAGATCAACATGGACGAGTTCAAAGATCTCATTTAAAATACCTGAGCCGAAATATATTTGTATTCTATTCCAGATTGAGATATTTGCCGACCTTCAGTGCGATAATCAGGTTGGTGAGTGTATTGTAGTCGGAGAGGTCTGCCTGTAAGATACTGCTGATTTTTTCCAGGCGGTACCGAAGTGTGTTGCGGTGGATGAACAGTTCGTCCGCCGCTGCACTGATGTGTCCGTTATTATGACAAAAGGCGGCCAGTGTTTCCACAAGCTGGGTATTTCTGACCTGATCGTACCGGATCAGTTCTCCGAGAGTACGCTGATGAAAAGCTTTCAGATAATCTTTATTGTCGGAAAACAGAATAAGTGAATAAAACTCGGCGTCTTCGTAGTATAGTACCCGGTGATCGGGTGACAGAACGGGGATGAGGGACGCCAATCGAGTTGCTTCGGCAAAACTGCGGCTGATCTGGTTTAACTGACTGTATTCGCAGCCGACACTGATATTTAGCGCAATATCACGGTAATAGATGTTGTCTGTATGGATTTCATCTACGACCCGGTGAAATGTCTCTCTTGTGACAGTTTTTGTCGGTATCAGTGTAACGATGTGGTAGTCCTCAATCGTGGACATGACAGTCTGCCCCGTGGCGGATTCAAATTGGCTTCGCACGCTGTTCAGGTAATGCCTGCGAATGCGGTCAATGCTTTCTTCCCGGGCGATATTGTGTTTCTGAAGAAAATGCTGAAAATTTTCAATATCAAAAATCGCAACACGGAACGGTTGTTGCAAATCAATACCGTGTAATGAAGCATTATAGAGAATATTTTCCTTCATGGTAAGATTACCGTGGAGCAGCTGGAGCAGCAGCTTTTCCAGTGTACCCTCGGCGTTTCGCTCTTCAATCAGAGCGGTGCAGAGAATCTGGGATAAATCTACTGTGCGCAGATTCTTGGGGAGGGAAAACAGAGGAAGCTTCAGCTCATCCGCCAGAGTGATGTATTCCGGGCGAATACCGGTTGCTTCCATGATAAATCCTGCAGCCTGCTTGTGGTTGGCGACTTCCATCATCCGGCACATTTTCGGGATGTCGTTGAGGATGCTTGGGTGTGTGACGACAAACAGTTCGTTGCCGTCAATCCAGATATCCGGGGAGGAGACGTTATCAACGCTTTCCAGAGTATCGGCAAAATACAGCCAGCTGATTTCGCGATTCAGGCCGGCGGCACCGGCTTCCAGGGTTAACATGGATAAATTCTTCAATGTTTGTAATTGACTGCAGCACATGATCCTCTCCTCCGTGGTGATATATGTTGCATGCATCATAACATGGAAATATATGATGGTGCAACAAATAAACGGAATCTTTATTGTGCATTGCGCACAGAGTGATTCGTAGATTATCCTATAGGAATCCTGATTCCGTTGTGTTATTCTGTTAAAGTATGTATTAAGGAGGTAGCTTATCATGGAATATAATGTACAGGAACATTTGCATTACGCGGGAATTCCAACCTGGAATCACTGCCCCGTTACGCAGGAGGTCGAGGGTGCTGACATTGTTGTTATGGGGATTCCTTTTGACAGCGGGGTGACGTTTCGGCCCGGTGCACGGTTTGCACCCCGTGCGATTCGGGAGCAGAGTCTGATTGCATGTTGTTTTAAATATCCCTGGGAATATCGTCTGGATGAAGCAGCTAAGATTGTTGATTACGGAGACGTTGGTTATTGGGTGGGTGCGAGAGCAACAGAGTTTATGGTTCAGGATAGTTATGAGCATGCCGGAAAAATTCTGGCGGCGGGCTGTAGTCTGATGACGCTCGGAGGTGATCACACTATTCCATACGGTCCTGTTCGTGCTGCGGCTGAGAAATACGGCAGACTGGCGCTGCTTCATTTTGATTCTCATCAGGACAGTTCGCCCAGCGAGATAAATCCGGACGGTACTCATAATCTGTCACATGCTAATTTTGCGTACGATCTGCAGGCAGAGGGGTGCATTGACCCGTCTCATTCCGCGCAGGTATTTATCCGTACGGAATTTACGGAGTGCGGCTATCACATCATCCATTCTATGGACGCTCTGGATATGACGCCTGTTCAGCTGGCGGAAAAATTGCGTGAGATTGTGGGCGATATGCCGGTTTATCTTACCTTTGATATTGACGCGCTGGATCCCTCGGCTGCTCCCGGTACGGGAACGCCGGTCATCGGCGGCCCGTCCAGCGATTATGTGAGAAAGATGCTGCGCGGACTTCGCGGATTAAATATTGTGGCGGCAGATCTGGTGGAGGTGCTTCCGGATAAAGACCCCAGCAATATCACGGCAATTGCCGGCGCCGCAATCGCGCAGGATATTATGTATCTGTTGTATGAGGCAAGAGTAAGTAAATAAGCGGAAAGGATGATTTTATGGAAATGAAAAAAATGTTTATAGATGGAGCCTGGGTGGAGAGTGTTTCCGGAAATACGTTTGATGCCATCAACCCGGCGACCGGTGAGGTGCTCGCGACGATCACCGAAGCCACTGTGGAGGATGCCCGCCTGGCGGTTGCCGCGGCGAAGAAATCCTTTTATGAGACGAGAGAGTGGCGGGATATGGATTCCCAGACCAGGGGCGATATCCTGCTGCAGATTGCCGACATGATCGACGCCGAGCGGGATGAGTTTGCCCGTCTGGACTGCCTTGATATGGGGAAACCGCTGCGGGAGGCCGAGGCGGATGTGGACGACGCGCTCCACACATTTCGTTATTATGCCAGCCTGATCAAGACGCCCCACGGCGGCGTCTATGAGGTGAATGAGGGCTTTGGCAAGATGCATTCCTATACGGTGCATGAGCCCACCGGTGTGTGCGCGCTGATTACACCGTGGAATTATCCGCTGCTTATGGGCGTGTGGAAGCTGGCGCCGGCACTGGCAGCCGGAAACAGTATCGTGTACAAGCCGTCATCCAACTGTGTGCTTTCCAGCATTAAGATCTTTGAGATTTTTGAGAAAGTGCTCCCGAAGGGATGCGCCAACCTGGTCTTAGGGCCGGGCGGCACCATCGGCAATGAACTGGCTGCCAACATGGATGTGGACATGGTGACCTTCACCGGCAGCACGGTTGTGGGACAGAGCATCATGCGCGCCGCGGCTGGCAATGTCAAAAAGATCGGTCTGGAGCTGGGCGGCAAGTCGCCGAATATCATCTTTGCGGACGCTGACCTGGAGGGTGCGGTCGAGTGGGCGATGATCGGTATCTTTCTGAACCAGGGAGCAATCTGCTCAGCAGGTTCCCGTATTCTGGTGGAGGAGAGCTTTGCGGAGGAGTTCACAAAGCGCCTGGCGGAGCGGGCGAACGCGATTACTATCGGCAACCCTATGGACAACCCGGACATCGGAGCGATTGTTTCCGAGAGCCAGATGAACGAAATTCTCGGCTACATCAAAAAAGGTGTTGAAGAAGGGGCAACTCTGGTCTGCGGCGGTGAGCGCTACACCGAGGGCGAGTGCGCAAAAGGATACTTTATCCGCCCCACTGTTTTCGCGGACTGCACCAATGATATGACCATCGTGAAAGAGGAAATCTTCGGGCCGGTGGTTACAATCCAGACCTTCAAAACCGAGCAGGAAGCCATCGACCTGGCGAACAGCACAGAATATGGTTTGGCGGGCGCGGTTTACACGAAGGATGGATCCCGGGCACTGCGCGTGATCAAAGAACTCCGCGCGGGCATCACCTGGATCAACTGCTACAACCCGTGCTTCAACGAAGCGCCCTGGGGCGGCTACAAAAAGTCCGGTATCGGACGTGAGCTGGGCGTGCACGGTCTGGAGGAGTATCAGGAGATCAAGCAGATCAACATCAACCTGAATCCGGGCATCGTGGGCTGGTATGAGCACTGAGTTTTATCCGGGAACGGTGAAGGACATTGTTTCGGAGAAGGAACTGTAAAAAGAAAACAGAATATTGATATTACATGATGCAACGAGGCATACCCCAGGGGAGAGGTGTGCCTCGGTTTTATATGCGCAGGGGTGTGTAAAGAATGTGACAGCTGTGCTGTCCGCACCCCACGCGGCGGGTATGAGGCAAAAGTTGCCTCCTGCTCGATTCTTTTTGTCGACTGAATTATGATATGGGGAACTGCGGCAGGGAAGGAGATGCACGATGCGGCTGACTGAAAAAGAACAGGAGAAACTGATGCTCCACATGGCAGGGGAGCTGGCAAAACAGAGAAAAGACCGGGGATTGAAGCTGAACTATCCGGAGGCAGTGGCCTATATCAGTGCAGAACTGATGGAGTATGCCCGTGACGGAAAAAGCGTGGTAGAACTGATGTCGCTGGGCGCAAAGCTGCTCACTACGGAAGAGGTGATGGATGGCGTGGCGGATATGGTCCGGGAGGTACAGGTGGAAGCCACCTTTCCGGATGGGACGAAGCTGGTAACCGTGCATAATCCGATTCGACAGAGAGGAGGAATGCTGTAGTGAAGATTGGTGCAATTATCCCCGCAGACAGAGAGATTGTTCTGAATGAGGGAAAACCAACGGTGACACTGACTGTAAGACATACGGGAGACCGTCCGGTTCAGGTGGGCTCTCACTTTCACTTTTTTGAGGTGAACCGCCAGCTGCAGTTTGACCGGGCGGCGGCGTACGGATATCATCTGGATATTCCATCCGGCACATCGGTACGTTTTGAACCGGGCGAGGAAACAGAGGTACAGCTGACGCAGATGGGCGGATTAAGGCGTGTCTGCGGATTAAACGAACTGACCTGCGGACAGATCTCTGAGGATAGAAAGGAGGCAGCCGTGCTGGCTGCGGCCCGGCGGGGCTTTGTGTGAAAACGGAGGCGACGGCAAAAATCAGTTATCCGTACAGACAGATTTCGTTTTGAAGCGTTTCAGATAAAGGAGGGGCGCGATGAGTTATAAAATCTCCGGTAAAAAATATGCCATGATGTATGGACCTACAGTGGGTGATAAGGTGCGCCTGGCAGATACAAATCTGGTGATAGAAGTGGAAAAGGATTATACTGTCTATGGCGATGAAGTCAAATTTGGCGGAGGAAAGACAATCCGTGACGGAATGGGGCAGTCGGTAAACAGGTGCAGCAGCGACGGTGTGCTGGATCTGGTTATTACCAATTGTCTGATCCTGGATTATACAGGGATTATCAAAGCGGATATCGGTATCAAAAACGGCAGGATTGCGGGTATCGGCAAGGCCGGGAATCCGGATCTGATGGATGGAGTGACGCCGGGTATGATCATCGGCGCGTCGACGGAGGCGCTGGCCGGTGAGAATAAGATTATCACTGCGGGAGGGATTGACAGCCATATTCATTTTATCGCGCCGCAGCAGATTCCCTGTTCTCTGTATTCCGGTATCACCACGATGATCGGCGGCGGTACCGGACCAGCGGACGGTACGAACGCGACGACCTGCACTCCCGGTCCCTGGAATATCCGGATGATGCTGAAAGCAGCGGAGGAATACCCGATGAACCTGGGATTTCTCGGAAAAGGCAACTGTTCAGATGAGCAGCCAATTATAGAGCAGCTGAAAGCCGGAGCCATGGGGATGAAAATCCATGAGGATTTCGGCGCAACGCCGGGGGTTATCCGCCACTGTCTGAATGTGGCGGATGAATATGATGTCCAGGTTGCGATACACACGGATACCTTAAATGAAGCGGGATGTGTGGAAGATACGCTGGAAGCCATCGGCGGGCGCACGATACACACCTATCATACGGAGGGCGCCGGCGGCGGACACGCGCCGGATATCATCCGGGCTGCGGGAGAGCCAAATGTTCTCCCGTCCTCCACAAACCCGACCATGCCGTTTACGGTGAACACGCTGGACGAGCACCTGGATATGCTGATGGTCTGTCATCATCTGGATAAAAACATTCCCGAGGATGTCGCTTTCGCGGATTCCCGCATCCGCCCGGAGACGATTGCGGCGGAGGATGTGCTCCATGATATGGGTGTGTTTTCTATGATGAGCTCAGATTCCCAGGCCATGGGGCGCCCCGGCGAAGTGATCACACGTACCTGGCAGACGGCTCACAAAATGAAAGAAGAGAGGGGACCGCTGGGCGTGGATCAGGAAAACGGAAACGATAATTTCCGGGCAAAGCGTTATGTGGCAAAATATACGATCAACCCGGCCATCACGAATGGTATTGCGGAGTATGTGGGTTCTGTAGAAGTGGGAAAATTCGCAGATCTTGTGTTATGGGATCCGGCGTTTTTTGGTGTAAAACCGGATCTCATTTTAAAAGGAGGCATGATCATTGCCGCAAAGATGGGCGATGCGAACGCGTCGATTCCAACCACGCAGCCGGTGCTGTATCAGCCGATGTTTGCCGCACATGGCGCCGCAAAGTACGAGAGCTGCCTGACGTTTGTATCACAGGCGGCGATGGAGAATCATGTAAAGGAACAGTACGGTTTGCAGAAGACGGTAGTTCCGGTGCGGAATTGCAGGAAGATTGGCAAGAAAGACATGAAGCTGAATGATGCGTTACCAAAAATCGAGGTGGATCCGGAGACCTATGAGGTACGTGCGGACGGTGTGAAGCTGGAATCTGAGCCCGCGAAAAACCTGCCGCTGACACAGAGATACAGTCTGTTTTAATATGAGCTTTTACGGGAAAGGACTGGAAATCCGTGCAGACTCTTTGAACAACTGCAGGTATAGTGTTATCGGTAAACCGTGCAGAGATGCAGGACAGGAGAAAAAGAGATGTTATGTGAAAAAATATTAGGCACGCTGTCAGATAAAGAGTTTGAAAACCTTCGCGTGGATTATGTAGATATTGAGTGGCATGAGGCATTTTCACGCCTGCGCCGCAAAACTTCCGCGGAGGGCGAGGATGTGGGAATCCGGATGGGCAATGAGATCTTAAGTACCGGTTTCAATCAGGATGACGTGCTCTACGCGGATAAGGAAAAGGTAATTGCTGTAAACATTCCGGCATGCGAAGCCATTCGGGCGTGTGTGCGCCGTGACCATCCCCGGCAGATTGCAAAACTGTGTTATGAGGTGGGAAATACCCATACGACCATGTTTCGCGGGGAAGACGATTTTACTTTTTATACGCCTTACTATGAAGCGCTGATGGAAAAAATCAACGGGATACACGGTGTAACAGCGGAAAGGGTGACGAAGAAATTTGATTTCAAACAGGCTCTGTCATCTTCCGTGAACAACCATCACCATTGACGGAGAAACCTGTGAATATGGAAGAACGAGAGAAACGATTTTTACTTCTGCAGATTAACGATGCATTGTTTCCGATCGGAGCTTACTCCCACTCCTATGGCCTGGAAACCTATATCCAGAAAAATCTGGTGGTAACAGAGGAAGATACCTGGAACTTCCTGTATCGAAGACTTCGATATGGCTTTTGCTACAACGAATTCCTCTCCATGCGGCTTAGCTTTGAGTATGCTGCCCGGGGAAATCTTGAAAAATTAGAACATCTGGAGACACTGCTTGAAGCCAGCCGGATTCCCCGGGAAACCAGAGAGGCGGGGCATAAACTGGGCTCCCGGTTTGTAAAAACCGTCAGTAATATGGAGATATGTTTTGTTTCGGATATTTTTTCCCGGTATTGTGAGAACTGTAAGGGAACATGGACGAGCCATTCCGTTGTCTACGGCGTTTTTTGCGCAGCGGCCGGAATACCAGAAGAAGATGCCATGGAGCATTATCTGTACGCCCAGGCATCGTCCATGGTGACGAACTGTGTCAAGACAATTCCGTTAAGTCAGACAAGCGGTCAGAAACTGCTCTGCCGGTGCCAGGATGTTTTCCGGGAAATCTTAGAGTGTCTGGACGGTCTGACGGAGGAGGATCTTTGCCTGTCTGTGCCGGGGTTTGATATACGCTGCATGCAGCACGAGGGGCTTTATTCAAGGATATTTATGTCCTGAGAATTGAAAGTGAGGAAAAATATGTCATATATAAAAATTGGTGTGGCGGGACCGGTAGGCTCAGGAAAAACAGCCCTGATTGAGTGCCTGACCAGGGACATGGCAAAGGATTACAGTATCGGTGTCATCACCAACGATATTTATACAAAAGAGGATGCGGAATTTCTGTGCAAAAACAGCGTCCTGCCGATGGAGCGCATCATCGGTGTGGAAAAGGGTGGCAGCCCTCACACTACAAACCTCGAAGACGCATCCA
>JAJQAD010000018.1 GCA_021204005.1 Clostridiales bacterium | reverse complement strand
ACTGAAGCCCCAAATTTACACCAATCAGCAGCAGGGGTATAAACCAAAACAGCAGTATGTGCCAGCTATTTACCCATTCGCGGTACTCAAGCTGCTGTCCTCCGATTATTATTTTCCCAATATAATAAAGTACTGACATCATACCCCATACAGCAATAATACCAATGTTTACTTTCATTCTGATATGCACCTTGAATCCTCCACCAACGTTAATCAACATCTAACTATTGCAATCAATAAGGCATATATTTTAATCCTGCAAGCGTAACATTATTTGCGAAACTTCCAATTTCATCCTCATACTCTTCAAGAGCAGAAATTGAATATCGGCCACCATTCTCAGCATATTCTCGTAAGACTGTCTATGTAAGTACCAGAGCGACAACTTCCGATTTGTCAGCCAAACTACTTGTTATAGGATTCGTTCCAGTATTTACGATCACTCCTCAATGCCTTCGCTCTTTAGACGTTCCATGATGTCCCCCACAGTCAGCATTTCGTCAAATTCATCCTCTGAAATATCCACATCAAACACTTCTTCCAAATTCATCAGGAACTCACTCAGATCCTCTGGTGATGGTGCGATATCATCCGTGATTGATGTATCTTCATTGATCAGATTCTCTGAGATTCCAAAAGTTTCTGCTAATAATTCTTTGATCTTCTCCAGCATGATATAAGCCCCTCCTATGAATATTTTTCATCATTATATCAATCAAATACAGCTGCTTCAATCTGTAAATTTAAAATTATGTAAGAGCAGCCCGAAAGCTGCTCCCCGGCATCACAAATCAGTGCCGGTACGGGCATACCGGTTCCTCCTCGGAGCCGTCCCCTTCATCTTCCTCATACCCATCATCAAGGTAATCATCCGCATCGGCATCCTCGTCGTCGGTAATATACTCATCATCCGGATCTTCCTGGCTTGCATCCTTTTTCCGGTCTTTCAGCCTGCTGTAAGCGAAGTATCCGCCGATACCGCAAACCACCAGAAGCAGAAGGACAAGCGGCCATATATTCCGGCCGGCGCTTTCCTCTGCTTCCGTGTCAGATGTCTCAGTGTCCGTTGCTTCCGTTTCTGTTTCCTCTGTTTCGGAATTACCATCGTCAGTTACAGTGTCGTCGATATCCGCAGATCCTTCAACATCTTCTGTCTCCGAGAGGAGGGTTTCATATTCCTCCACATCCTCCTCATCCATCAGTGCAAGCAGGTCTTCCTCATCCACCTGGTTTAAGAAGTGGACGGTACCTTCGCCATCATCATCCCGGTCGATGATGATATAAAAATAATTCCCGCTCTTGGTGACGACTGTGATGAACTGCTTGCCGGATTCTGAATCGGTTCCGATGTCATCAACCAAAGTCAGATTGCCATCCGGGGTGAGAGCGGAGGAGCTGTTGTCTTCTTCCGCACTGTCATCACTGTCGCCAGTGTCCGCATCCGTATCATCTGTAGAAGTTGCCTCCGTATCTGCCGACTCGTCCTCTGCAGTCTCCGTGGTTTCCTCCGCGTTGACATCATTTTCTACATAAGCGTATGCCGGGGCGGCAAATGTCCCGAAAGCAAGTGTCGCCGCCAGCATTGCCGTAATGATCTTATTCCTCATATCCGTTGTCCTCCGTTTCTGTTCCTGAATTGTTGAATGCCTCCTGGATCGGGGCAGTCTCCGGCAAGGTATTTTTTACCATGGACAGAAGTTTTGCCAGCTCATCCGGCGCCAGCCGGTAGATGCGGGTGACCTCACAGATTTCCGTATCCTCCTGTTCCCGGTAACGTGCCTCCAGCTCTTTCGTCCTGGCTTCCCATTCCTGCCATTTGGCGCGGGCTTTCTCCACCTCCGCGCCGAGTTTCTTTAATTTTGCGCTCATCGTTTCCTCCTTTCCGTCAGATATCTGTTTGCAATACAGGGAAATGAAAGGTGCTCCCCTGTTTTGCTGCAATCTTTTCTACGTCAGTTTTTCCCCTCTACATACCAGGCAAGCGCCCAAAAGTATAAAAGTGCTGTTGATAGTAAGACGTAGTCATGTCTGTCACCTGTACCGGAGAACCGGCATGGATTATCTTCCCGTCACCCAGGTAGATCGCGACATGGCTCGCGCCGCTGGTGTTGTACGTCCCCTGGAAGAAGACCAGGTCGCCCGGCTGTGCTTCCGAAGCGGAGACCGTGGTACAGATACCGAGCAGGCCGTTGCAGTCACATCTTCCGACATTCCAGCCGGCACCGCAGTTATTGATGCAATAACAGACAAATCCGGAGCAGTCGAATCCGCTCGGGCTGTCACCTCCCCATACATACGGGACGCCCAGGTACTGGTACGCTTTCTGAATCAAGAGCGCAGCGTTCCCAGTCGAGTCAACATCACTGCCGTAAATACTGCCCTCCCCGGTATCCAGATAAAAGTACGGGTTCAGCTCTGTGCCGTCATAGGAATAAGAGATGGAAAGGGTGCCGGAGCTCCCAACCTCCGCGATCTCCTGCCCCAGTGTGACCTCGTCACCTGCAGAGACGCTGACCCTTGTTAGACCGGATAAGGTGACGATGCTCCCATCACCATCACTTAACGCAACTTTCCCCCTGGAAGCAGATTTCACTGTCCCGTCCATGACAGATAAAACGGTTGTTCCTTCCGCAGCACCCACATCCAGGGTATCTGCTTCTGAAACAGAAGTGCCGCTGCAGCGCCATCCGTAAGTCCCGGTGATGGACAGGTGCCAGTTGTAATCCAGCGGGGATCCGAAAAACACCCGGTTGCCGCCCGTCTGCAGGTAGATGGCATAGAGTTCACTTTCTTCTTCATCCATCCGGGCAGCCACGACTTCCTCCAGGTCTGTCGTGGTAAGGGTCACCTCGCAGACATCCACCGTTTCTGTAATGGTGACTTCGACCTCTTCCCCGTCCCCGCCGGCATAGTAGGCAGACCAAGTCTGGTGGCCGTGGGCAAGCGCTGCTTCGTGGGAATCATAGTACACATCGAAATCCACGCCATTGGCATTTAAGTTCCCGGTATCCTCCACGGTATAGAGGACGCCGTTCATGATGACCTGCGTCCCGATGGGGACGATGGGGTCGCTGGCATCCACGGCGAGCGTATGGCTGGCGGTAGGGTAAACCCCGGAAGCCGTCGTCCCGCCGGCCCATTTGCCGCAGCAGATGGAACAGCTGCAGTAGGCGCTCGTCACCACCTCGCCGATATAGTCCCCGGACTGTACGGTCTTTGTCTCGGTGCGCGTCTCCCCGGCCTCTGTTACCTCCAGACTGTACTGCAGGGCAAACAGCTCCTCCAGCTCGGATTTCACCTGCCGGAACGTGAAATCGCCGTATTTTGCGGAGAGGTAGCTTGTAAGCACTACCGGGTCATGCCCGATCTCTGCCAGGCTGTAGCTGTATTCATCACTCCCGGAATAGGTGGATTCCGTCCGGTTGATCTTCTTTTGCAGCTGTGCTTCCAGCTTTGTATAATAAGCATCTGCCTTTGTGAGTGCCGTGTCCTCCGACTGCCAGGAAGTCAGTGAGACGATGGAAAAAGCCCCGCCGCCGACAAGTGAGCCGGTATCGAACTGCAGGAGAATTAAGATCGCCACAAGGCAGCACCCGAGCGCGGCTTTCCATCCGTTTTTCTTTTCCGAAAACTGCTCCCGGAGGTTGGAAAGGACTTCCTGTCCCCTTCTTTCTGTTTTTGCCGCAGCCCCGCCGCTGAACACAGCCCCGGCAGCAGAAGCCTGTCCCGCGGCAGAGGCGGTACCCGCAGCGGCTGATGCCGCCCCGGCGCTTTCCGCCGCACGCTTCGCCTTTGCATACTCTCGTTTTAACCGCTGTTTCTGCATCCAGCGGGAGAGAGGGTTGGAAGCCGGGTCTTTGTCCCCGGAGAGCTGACGCTGCCGCAGTATTTCCGCATCGGAGCTGTCTGAACGCCGGGCCAGTTTTTCTGATTCCCCCTCACGCTTCAGTTTCGAGGCATAGAGGGAACGCCGGACCGCCCGCGCGGTATCCTCTGCCGCCTGCCCGGAAGATTCCGCGGCTTCCACACCGGTGTTCCCATCGCTCCGGTTCCTCACCGTATGGTGGATGGCAAAGGAGACGGCTCCCGCGGAAGCAGCCGCAGCACCCTGCGCGGCATGGGTTCCGGACTGTGCGGCCTGTGCATTCTGTGCGGCTGTATCCGCAGCTTTTTTCGCAGCATCAGCGGCATCATTTCCTGCACGGGCAGCATGTTCCGCTTTCCGTGCAGCACGTTTCGCTTCCGCCCGAGTGGTGCCGGCAGTCTCCCCGACATCCGCCTTTTCAAACCGCAGTTTCTGTCTGGCGTTCTCCCCGGGGGATGCCTCATAACGCAGTTTCCCGGCGGCACCCGGCGCATTGCTGCCTGCACTATCTTCTGCTGTAAAGCGCAGGACGGTACCTTTTCCGTCTTTCCCTGCCATTTATGCCTCCTTCCCGGGCGCGGCAGTTACCTCCGACAGCTTTGTCGTCATCGTCCGGTACAGCTGGGTATCCTGCGGGAAGTGGTCCACGAACGGGAGGATCACACTGCCGTAGAAGAGCAGGCCCTCGCCCTCAGGCACCTGCGTGACATGCTCCAGCTGCCTCTGGGAGATGCCCAGCTGTTTTGCCAGGATCTGCCGGTCGCCGCTCGCCTGGTTCAGCATCAAAATGAAATCCGAGTTCTCAAAGATGTTCTCCACTTCGCGGGAGGCCAGGAGGTCCTTTACGTTCTGCGTGATCCCGGTCGGGACGCCGCCCCATTTCCGGAACCGCTTCCAGATCTCCACGGAGTAGGCCGCCGTCTGTTCCTCCTTCAAAAGCAGGTGGAATTCGTCCATATAATAACGGGTGACTTTCCCTGCATTCCGGTTGGCTGTGACACGCCCCCACACCTGGTCCTGGACGATGAGCATCCCGATCTTTTTTAACTGTTTGCCGAGTTCCCGGATGTCATAGCAGACGAAACGGTTCGTGACGTCGACGTTGGTGCGGTGGTTAAAGAGGTTTAAGGAACCGCTGACATAGATCTCCAGGGCGGTCGCCACATGGCGGGCTTCCTTTTCCTCCTGTGCCAGGAGCTCCCGGTACAGGTCTTCCAACAGGGGCATATTCTCCGGGACCGGGTTCTCAAAATATCTCTGGTAGACCCGGTGGACACAGCGGTCGATCACCGTTTTCTCCACAGGTTTCAGCCCCTCTTTCCCGCCGATGACCAGCTCACACAGGGAGAGAATGAAATCCGACTTTAACGCCACGGGGTTGTCCTCCTCCGAATAGTTGCTGTTGATATCCATCGGGTTGATATACTGTGTGCTGGTGGGGCTGACCTTGATCACCTGCCCGTCCATCTGCCGGACCAGTGCCGCATACTCGGCCTCCGGATCGCAGACAATGATATCGTCATCCGTGGCGAGGAAAGCGTTGGTGATCTCACGCTTCGCGGCAAAGGATTTGCCGGAACCCGGCGTGCCGAGGATCAGGCCGTTCGGGTTCTTTAAACGCAGCCGGTCTGCCATGATCAGGTTGTTGGAAATGGCATTCAGGCCATAATAGAGCGCGCCGGGCCCCTCCTGGAACAGCTCCTGCGTGGTAAAGGGGATCCAGATCCCCGTGGCGCTGGAGGTAAGCCCCCGCTCGATACAGACCTGGTTGTCTGCCAGCGGCAGGCTGCTCATCAGCCCCTGCTCCTGCCGGAAATCCAGACGCCGCAGGGCGCAGGTATTCTGCTGGGCAAGGGAGGAGAGGGCGAAGATGTTGGTCTCCAGCTCCTGTTCGGTACGCCCGGTGGAGAGCACGAGGAATGTCACTAAGAACATCCGCTCATTCTGGCTCTGCAGTTCCTTTAAAAGCGCCTTGGCGTCTTTCCCGTAGGTGGCAAGGTCGGAGGGGATGATGTCCATGTCATACCCGGAGCGGACGGCTTTTTTCTGCTCCTCGATCTTGGAGCGGTCCAGCTCCGTGATCGTGCGCTTCACGTCCTTGATCGCCTTCCCCTGCTCCATTGAATGGATGTGCATCGTGACGACCTGGCTGCTCTCGGTATCGAGGATCTTTTTTAACAGTTCATCACTGATCTCCGATGCTGTGATGGCAAGGTAGGACATGGCACAGTGCAAACCTCCCATCGTGAAATCCCGGGAATTAAACCGGAACGATGTCGGCGCAATGAAATCTTTCACAGAAAGCCCGGACGGGACGAGCCATGACCAGTCAAAGAGGAACCGGTCGCCTCCGCCTAAATGGAAGATGTCATGCATCAGCTTTAAACGCGCCTCCCCGTCCAGAGGCTCTGCCGGAACCCCAAGGCGGCGGAAGTTGCTGATGATATCCGACTGCACATGGGCCAGGCGGGGCTTCGCCTGCTTTAAGGAATCCGCCTCGATCCCAAACGTCAGGTACTTCGTGCGGGCGATGCCGTTATTTCCTTTCTCCAACTGGCTTTTTAACATCCGGCTGTACTCCGCGCGGATATCATTGAACCCGTCCTTTTTGGGCGGGATGCGCACGGACTTTAACACTTCCTCCTGGTCGGCTGCCATGTTTAAAAACGTCAGCTCGAAGTGGATGGAACTGTCGAAGAAATTTAAAAAAGAGCACCATCCCTCAAAGATCGCGCCCTGCTCCTCCTGCTGTGCCAGCTGGTAGTTGATATCCGAAAAACGGATGGTCTTCGTGTAATAATTCTCCCGGACCCGGCAGATGCCGTCCGGGAACATCCGGTCAAAGGGGATGGTCTGCTGCGCAGTGCTGGGCAGCTTCCCCTCCCGCCGGTTTTTCTCAATGATGTCCCGGACCTGCTTTTTCTCCCGGGGCGTCAGGTTTGCGGGGAGCTTTGCCTCCCCCTGCGGTTTTTTCTTTGTAAACAATGGCTCCTACCTCCTCATAAACTTTCTCCTGGCGCATAAGCGCAGAATAATAACAGTCCGTCTCATACACGCGGGTGCGCGGCCGGACGAACCGGTACTCGATAAACTGCTTTGCGATGGCCTCTAATGGCTGCCCGTCCTTCTCATACATGGCGAGGAGGAACAGGGGCAGCATGATGAGCACCATGCACATCGCGGCAAGGCTCGTGTTCCCGAGGCGCCGGATCCCGAAATAGGACGGCACCCCGATCAGGGCTGCCGCACCAAAACAGATCAGCTGCCGCTTGGTCAGGTTAAAAAATACTTTGCTCTTTACCCGCGTTAAGTCACGGGGCACGGATACATACGCTGCCATAAAATCTCACCTCTTTCCTGGTTTTCTTCTGTCCTGCTGTCAGTTGTCATGCCCCGGTTATCAATGGGCATTCATGATACTCTTCGAGAGGCTGCCGGTCTTAAATAAGGTAAAGACAAGCAGCACTGTGTATCCGACGATCCCCCACAGGGTTGCTGCGATGTGCTCCGAGACCGGGATATTTTTAATCAGCACCGCGTAGATTCCCACACAGACCATGATCAGGAATCCCTGGAACCCCAGGGCGATCAGGGAGCGCAGGTAATTCTGCCCGATCTGGCTCTGCTCCCGGTTCGCAAATGTCGCAAACGGGATCGGGGCAAGGCTTGACATCAAATATATTTCTATCATCCTCCCGTAGATGATGATGAAGATCACGACGGAGAGGGCATACATGGTGACCTGGATGATGAATGAGGTCAGGTACAACCCGATCAGCGGTGCCAGCTCCATGTCCTCTATCGTTGCCTCCATCGTATCCAACATCGACTCGCTCACTGCCGTAGTCCCCGAGATCAGGCCGCCGCTGGAATTGACGATGTTCTGTGCCACGTCAAAGACTGCCATCGTGATATCGAAGCAGTTGGAGATCAGCATCACGGCAACGAAGGTCTTGAAGATCCACTTGAAAAAAATCCATGTCTCGAAATTGGCCAGGTTATTGTGGTCGATGATCATCTGGACCAGTTCCCAGCAGCAGATGAAGGTGAGGATGATGCCGGCGATCGGCATGATGACCGTCTCAGAAAGCGTCCGGATCATCGTGAACACATCCGGGGAAAACTCTGCCGGTGTCGTGCCTACTTCCGCGGCGATGCTCCCGACCCGGGTATTCACCGAATCGAACAGCCCGGTCAGGTTATCCATGATGCCGTCGATGAGCAGTTCTCTCAGCCAAGTCTCAAAGTTGTTAAATATAAGGTTCAATCAGCTTACCTCCCTTCGCATCCCGGCCACGGGCAATCCCGCCCGCAGCCGGGAGATTTTAAGATGCCGTGTCAGCCGAATAGCCCGGATAACAGCGGCACAAGGGTGATGCCGATCAGGGCGACCCCGCCGCCCGCCATCAGCTGTTTCATGCCCTGGCTCTTCGCGCCCGGATTGTCGTTGCCATACCCCTCCAGGAGGTTGATGGCACCCCAGATTCCGAGGCCGGCGCCAAGGGCGATCACAAGAGTTTGATAGTGATAGGTAAGCCTTTGATACTGTCTCCGGCTTTTCCCCCACTCCACACCGTACATGCACCTTTCGATCCATACGGCGTTCCATCGTTGTACAGGCTGAACCTGCCAGCCCAACGACTTGAGGTCATTCCTCCATCCCCCATTACAGGGGCGATCCACGGTCCGACCTCTGCTTTTCGGCACCGGTTCGGCAGCTTATTGTCCTTCGCCTGCCTGCACCCTAAAAGAGAGTGCCCGGTACTTTTCCCTGTTCCGGTATCCCTATCTGTTCATGATGCCCTTAGGTGCCTGCCCCGGGTCTGCCGGTACGGATATGCCCGCCAGCCTTCCGGCTTTCGCATACCATGGATTTTCACAGCATTGATTCTTACTCATCCACACCGGCACCGCATAAAGCGGCAGGCGCATTTCTGCGCCTTAAAGCTATAGACCCTTATCTTCGCGGGTTCGTCAGGCCTAAAGGCCATTCTCACCATAGGCATTTTCGCCCCAGACGGGGCGTCCCTTTCAGGATAGACCCCCGGCATATAGGCGGCACACCCCACCTCTGGGGCGGTTTCGCGGCGGCAGGGACCCCTGCCTGCCATGCGGCTGCTCTCTGCCGGCTTTAACGGGCGCCCGTACATATCTGGTTTCCCATACATATGCACGCCGTAGTTCTCAGGGGAGGCGTTTTGGGACGTTACCCCCTCATTCCACCTCTCGGGACACCAGTTCACTTTCTATAACAGACGGTGCCGCTTTTTCATCTTGAAGACTTGTAGCGGAACAGGTCGCACCAATACGCTTATTGCACTATTAAAAAAATCCATATAGCATGTCGGACCGAAATATTTATTAAGTTACTTTTTGTCGAATTTTGTCGAAAAAAGTCGATAACGCGCCATAGGCATAAGGAAAGCAAATCCCGCCAATGCTGCAATTTTTTGCGGGACCCATCATCCGGTCCGTCTCCTTTCCTTTTTTGCATACGCTTTCCTGTACCGGCGGCTATTTGCCCGGAGGGCTCCTGCCCATAAAACCACCTTCTTCCATAAAAAAACGCCTCGGTGAAGAGACGATGAAAATAAAAAAGATACCTAATCTAAAGGTATCCTGTATAATGGAGTGATATAAAATTGTGTTTTTTACCGTGCTGCCTGCTTTGGCCGCGCTGCTTTCTCCGGTGACGGCCGAGCGGAACGAGTTGCTTCCGCAGCCGGTTTCTTACTGTCCAGGTCGGACAGCACGGAATCACGGTCCCGCGTTTTATACGCCTCCATCATTGCTTTCAGTTCGGTGTTGGGAACCATCCGTGTTTCGTTTTCCCAGATATTTTTCCCGTTCTCATCCTGACCCGTAAGGACAGGACGCGACACCTTGGTCTCACCGTCTGCCGGCAGGCGCATCCAGACGCCTTTGCCGTACTTGTTGTCATGCACCATGCCGGCACCGACAACAAACGACTGCCAGGGGCGCTTGTCCCCCGGGTCCTCATTGGGGATCTTTACCTCCACCAGATCTTTGCCAGCTTTGGAAGTGAAATGCCGGTCTGCCAGCCCTTTTCCAAACTTGATCGTAATGGTTTCCTTTTCTGTGTAATCTGACATTTACAGCTCCTTTCCGGGCAGATGCCCTTTTTATTTTTTCTTTTTGGATTCAATAGCATCCGCGTCTACTACGTCATACTGCTCCGAGGCTTTCAGTTTCAGCTTCCGGTTGAGGAATTTTTCTATATTAAAAGCATTTTTCGGATCATAATCAGACGTATATTTATAATTCGGATGTTTTGTCAGGTCATATTTGTCGGATAGAAACGGCCGTACGCCCCGAAGCTGCAGGATGCATTTGCTACCATCAAGGACGGATAGTTCATCAATGGAAGCGAGATCGTGCCCGAGTTTCTGATAGTTCAGGGAATGCGACTGTTCACGCCCGCGGTTCTCACCGGTGTTGTAGATATCAATCGTCTCTTTGCCCAGCGACTGGTTCAGTTCTTTCAGCGTCGTCGGCTCTGATCCTCCGAGGAAAATCTGTGAATCACAATTCCCGATAATAGTATCGGCATTGTCCTTATAAAGCGCTTTGAGCTGGCTCCGCGCCTGCAGGACCAGACACGCGGAAATTTCACGGCTCCGGATTGTCGCCATCAGTTTTTCCAGGTTCGGGATCTGACCGATATTTGCCGCCTCATCAATCAGGCACCGCACATGCACCGGAAGCCGTCCCCCGTATACATCATCCGCTTTTTCACACAGCAGGTTAAACAGCTGCGAGTAGATCATGGAGATCAGGAAGTTGAACGTACCGTCTGTATCTGACATGATCAAAAACAGCGCTGTCTTGCTGTCACCGACCGTATCAAGCTGCAGTTCATCGTAAGCGGTGATTTCACGGAGCTCTTCGATATCGAAAGGCGCGAGCCGAGCACCGCAGGAAACGAGGATGGATTTTGCTGTCTTGCCAGCAGCCAGTTTATATTTGGCATATTGCCGCACTGCGAAGTGGTTCGGATTCTTTTTCTTCAGCTCTTTAAACATCAAATCCACCGGGTTTTCAAAATCTTCATCGTCCTCCCGGACTTCCATCGCATTCAAAAACTCGATCAGGGTGGCAAAGTTCTGTTCCTCCACAGGGGCTTCATAGTGGATATAACCGATCAGGGCCGTATAGAGCAGGGTCTCTGCTTTTTCCCAAAAAGGATCGCCGCCTTTCCCATCACCCTTTGTATTTGTGATGAGGGTAGTGACGAGCTTTAAAATATCCTTTTCTGAATGCACATAGGCGAAGGGATTATAATGCATGGATTTTTTGAAATTAATCGTATTTAGAAACTTAATACGGTATCCACTCACTTCGAGGGCGTGGCCACACGACAAGAGAATTTCCGCTTTTGGGTCGGTGATGACATAGCTGCTGTGAAGCTGTAAGAGGTTCGGTTTAATCCAATACCTTGTCTTGCCGCTGCCGGAACCGCCGATGATGAGCACGTTCTTATTCCGTGCGTTTGCCGGGTTTTTCGGGCGGCTGCTCATCATCAGGCGCTCGGTTTTGGTGAGGATGACATTGTTTTTAAATACTGGGTCGATAAACGGTGCGATATCTTTCGGCGTTCCCCACCGGGCGGAGCCGTACTCCATTCCATGCCGGTATTTCTTTGCGTTTTTTCCTTTCATATAGACAGCAAGACGAAGCGCCCCGCCGCAGAAAACCCCGACCAGCAGGTCAAAGGGATGAAAACTCGGCAGCGGGGTAGCGAACGCCAGTGGGAGAGTGGTCATAAGGCTTAAAATACGTTCACCCGACGTTTCGCCTGTGGCAAGCCGCCACGCTTCACCGAAATTGGTAGCAAGCAGGGCGGCTACTACATAGGGGAGCGCGGCTATGATCCATTTTTTTACATCCCGGTTCATCGCCCACGCTCCTTTGTCTTTTCCCTGATCTTCCTGGGGACGGATGCCACCAGTTCAGAGAACTTCGCCAGTTTTTCCCTCACACTTGGGCGCTGTTTCTTTGTCATCATCTGGGCGGCATATTCCTTGTATGCCGCTGTCAGTGCATCCTGGTCACGGGCTTTGAAAAATACTGTGTACCGCGGCGGCTTCTG
>JAJQAD010000144.1 GCA_021204005.1 Clostridiales bacterium | reverse complement strand
GGGCGGATTCCGGACTTTCACCGGTTAGAAACGTGCGCCGCCAGGCGCACATAATCAACATCTCCCATGACAAGATGCATGGGAGCAATTCGAATCCCATATTTCTCCGCTATCTCACGCGGCGTGTCAGAGCCGGTCTCTGTGCTGAAAATAATCTCTCTCATTGGTATTTTCCTTCTCTCTTTAAAGTTTCATTCTTTATATGACATGGTTTTTAAAACTACATCGTATATGATATACCTTTCCCTCCCAGATAGCAAGAGGTTTCACGGAAATAACACATCATAATTACGCATAACGAAAAGAGGCCGCCCCGAAAATCGGAGCGGCCAGATGCCGACATGTTATATTCAGATATCCATCGCTATACTCTCATCTGTCTCCAGACTGTCCAACGTCTGGTTCGTCAGTACAATTCCAAGAAGCGCCGCACGCATCAGAAGCCGAGCCAGAACTGTGATAATTAATACAACACCTGCCGCAACAAACAATACAAACACTAACATTTTCTATCCCTTCTTTCTCCCCTATATTGTACGCTGTAAACAGGTTACCATAGAACTCTTTTGTTTCATTCCCACTTCCAGATTTTTTTTAGTTCCCGCCCCGTGATTTCTTCCATCCGCCGGACATCCTCCGCGAAATACGCCTGCAGGTATGTACGGGTCTCCGGCAAAATCCTGCTGTGATCCGTATCCGGAACCAGAGAGCGAACCCTGATTTTCTCATACGATCTGCGAAAACAGCGATACAGCCGCGGCGCCCAGCAGTTCATAGCCATGAAATCGTACAGGGCATAATGAACGCCTTTCATTATCATCAGCCTGCGCGCGCGCCCGGCAGAAACCGCTCTCTCATTTCCGCTGTTTACTACCAGACCATAGGAAATATCCTCCGCGTCCTCCACACCAAGGAAGCAATAAAGATCCCGGCAGGACTGATGCTGATCCCGGACAAATTCCTCAAAGATGACAAACTTCATATTGTTCCGGTCAAAAAAAGGCAGGTACTCCTCCACACACGCCGCATAATTGCTCTGGGACAAAACCAGATATTTCAGGCGTTTTTTCATAATCCGGCTCCGCGATTCGGAATCGTCCAACACCGAGTGTACGTAGCGGTCAAACCCCGCCGCATGCCCCAGGCGCACATCATCCTCCATCACTTCCGGCGGCAGGAATCCTCTGGCGAGAAAGTATTTATATGCGGAATAACTGCGCTCCACGGGATTGCGGAGCATAAAAATCATCTTCGTATCCGGCGACAGATTCCGCTTAAGCTTTGCCGCACAGCCGTTGAATGTGAGACCGGCGTTCACCTCACCGCGCAGTCTCGGGTCATCCTTTTTCAGATGCCCGAAATACCGCCTCCGGTAATAAAATTTTCCAAAACCGATCACACTGATAAAGGGAACCCGGTAGTACATCGGCTCTTTCACATCCCGGCAAAGAGCAATCTGGGGGTGCTGATGCAGCAATTCATATAAAGTCGTGGTGCCGCATTTCTGAAAGCCCATGCACACAAAATCCGGGTAACCCATTTTTTCCTCCGACACATGCCCCGGCAAAACGCTGCCGACAAAGCATTTTATTACATCTGTATTTATTAAAACATCGTAATAGTTTCGTAATAGAATGTCAATACTAATCGGAGGGATATATTGTCAATTTCACAAATAACTCACATTTATTTTTCTATTGTCAGCCAGGAATCCAGCCCCGCAAACTGCTCCGTGTAGCTCACCGCATCCTCATACTGGTTGGTCTGCAGAATCAGCCGGACCGTATGGTAAATGCAACGCTTCAGCTCCTGCATATCCAGGCTTCCGTCCGTCAGTGCTTTCCGGATACTTTCATGGTCACGCAGGTCACCCGGCATTACCATATCGTTGCCCGCCTTCATGCAGCCCGCCGCAGAACACTCTCCCGCCGTGGAATTGGTGGAGGTCGTCCAGTCTGTCATAATCGCCCCGGCAAATCCCCACTCATCCCGCGCCGCTTTCGTGCAGATATCATAGCAGTTCGCAGCATGGACGCCGTTTACCATATTGTAGGAAGTCATGATGGACATAGGCTGGGCATTTTTCACTGCGATCTCAAACCCTTTCAGATAGATTTCACGAAGCGCGCGCTCAGACAGTACGGAATCGGAACCCATCCGGTTGTCCTCCTGGTTGTTGCAGCAAAAATGTTTGATTGTGGTACCGCAGCCCGGCACCTTCTGCACGCCCAGGGTCATCGCAGATGCCATAATACCCGACACCAGCGGGTCCTCGGAGAAATACTCGAAATTCCGGCCGCAGAGCGGATTCCGATGGATATTCATACCCGGTGCCAGCCAGAGAGAAACCTCAAACTCATTCATCTCCCCGGCGATCATCTCGCCCACTTTTCTGACCAGCTCCGTATCCCAGGTCTGTGCCAGCAGCGTCCCCACCGGAATCGCCGTGCAATACTGATAATAAACCGTACCCGCCGCGTCCCTCGGCTCCGCGAAAAATCCGTTTTCAAAACCTGCCAGGAAATCTCCCGCATCAATACTTCCGTCCTCCCGGACCTCATAGGTCTGGCGCAGCCGCAGGCCGGCCGGGCCGTCCGCCAGGACAATACTCGCCACATTCCAGGGATCCGCTTCCGCCGCGGTCGCCGTCTCCGCCGCCGCTCCCGGAACCGTCTGTCCTGCGGAACCGAGCGCCGTTCCTTCCTGGTCTTTGCCCGGATCCCCCGTAGCCAACGCGATCAGCTGCTCCACAGAAAGGCTGTCCACGATCTCTCCGGCCTTACCGGGATAATGCGCAACCGGCTCCGAATAAAGGATCTCATCTGTTTTTAAGTCAGCAGCAGCCAGTTTTACATCAGGCAGATTCTGCTCCGCAGCTTCGGCCAGCCACGCCTCCTCCTTTGCACGCATTTTTTCTGCATCCGGCTGCATCTCGTCAATCGTCTCCTGCGGTTTGCAGATATGTCCGCACTGCACCAGACGCGCCGTCTCATCCAGTGTAATTGTCCCGGCCAGCACTGCGTTTTCCAGGGAATTGCCTGCCCAGATTCCGTAAGTTCCTTTTTCCAGCATCCACGCCGCTTCCGTCTCAAAATAAGAAGCCAGCTGATAAAGAGGGAAAGAGACTTTCATCTGCTGTGTCTCCCCCGGCTGCAGCAGATCCGTCTTCGCGAATGCCGCCAGACGCCGGTACTCTTTTGGCAGCGACCCCTGCGGGCAGGATGCATAGATCTGTACCACTTCCTTTCCGGCGTAGGTATCCCCCACATTTTTCACGGAAAGCTCCGCCTGCACCATCGGCTGTTCGGTCCCGATTCCGCACAGGGAAACCGCGCCGATCTCAATCTGAAACTCCGTGTAGGACAGGCCGTATCCGAAGCAATAGTGCACCGGCACATCAAAGGTATCAAAATACCGGTATCCCACATAGATTCCCTCTTTGTACTCTTCCTTATAAACATCGCCGCTCTTAAAGCTGAAAGTCGATGCATTGGGATAATCGCTGTAATCCAGCGCCCAGGTGTCTGTCATCTTGCCGGACGGAGTGACATCGCCGCTCAGCACATCCGCCAGCGCATTGCCGCCTTCCTGCCCTGCCTGCATAAACTGAATAATGGCCGCGATATTGCTCATTTCGTCAGTAAAAGCCAGATCCACCAGTCCGCCTGTGTTGACGACAAGAATCACTTTTTTATAGCAGGCACAGACCTGACCGATCAGTGCTTTCTCTTCCTCTGTCACATAGTAATCTCCCGGTGCATCCTTACGGTCCGCATTCTCCCCCGCGATACGCGCCAGGACAAAGATTGCAATATCCGCGCCGTCCGCCTGCGCAGCTGCCGCATCAATAGGGTCGCCGCACGGCACAAGGAAAGGCGTTGAAGAATACCCTGCAAAAAAGTTTCCGCCAAAATCCTCATTCACTTTCCGTAAAATCTCAGTTTTCCAGTCCTGACGTGCCTGCTCATAGCAGTTCTCATAAGCATCCATCCAGTTCCGGCTTGGCTCCGTCACCTCAAATCCGCCACCGGTCAGACCTTCACGGATGCTGACGTTAGTTCGATTGTTCACGTCACCGGATCCTGTTCCACCCTTGATCGTTTTCACTGCACCGGCGCCGTACAGACCGATTTTACTGCCTTTCTTCAGCGGAAGCAGATTGCCCTCATTTTTCAAAAGCACAAAACCCTCCGCGGCCGCCCGCCGCGCCAGCGCCGCATTCTTTACTTCCCGTTCCGTTACATCCCTTGACGTCGTCCCGACGTACCCTCGTTTCTTCAGCTTCATCGTTACCCCTCCATATCATTAATTTTCCTGTATGGGCAGTCTCGTGCTGCATTACTTTTTATAATTTAAAAAGACAGCCTGCCATCTGTTTCCAAATCTGCTCCATTCACTTAATACTCAGTATAAAAAAACAGGAACCTTTATGCAAGAGTATATTTCGTGGAAAAAGAAAATCTTGCGAAAAATAGCAAAACTTCTATTCCGGTTTATCCGGGTTAGGACCTTTCATCCAGCACTGGAATTTCCAGCCGGGAAGCGTACCCTCCGCCGCAATAAATCACCTGATGTGCCACCCGGGTCTTCTCCTGCCTGGACCAGATACCCGCATAATTCGAATGAACCGAATACTGCGGGAAATCAGAGGATGAGATATCTACCCGAATCCGGGATCCTTTTTGCAGTTTCCAGGCGATATCCCACATTTCCACACAAACTTCCGCGATTTCTCCCGGAGTATACGTATCTTCCCTGTGCTCCATCACTTTCCTGGAATTTTCTGCTTCCTCATCAAGCACCGATTTTTTATCTGATACATATCTTTTATCCGGATAATCCGCTGCGATCGTCGTGATCGATGAGCGGATATTCACGGATTTCCCGTCTCCCCTGACTTCCATCACCTTGGCCGTAAAGGCCGTATCATCACAGTCTGTCGACACCTGCAGATATACCCGCATCTTCCCGGCGATGGTAAACTCCTCTTCCAGCGGTTCGGAGATAAACGACAATACATCCTTCCGGAATCCCGGTTCCGGCTGATACATGCTTCCGACCTTATTTATTGATTTTAGCATGGATTCGGCCCCGAGGGACGGCACGGGATTCTTCGGGTCATAGATATATTCCGCCTTGGAAAGAGGCTCTGCCGGAGATTCTGAAAGTGTAAGTTTTTTCCCGGAATCTGCTCTTTCTCCCGCATTGAAATAAAATTTTTTCCGGCTTTTTACCGGCATCGGCCATTCCGGATACTCTTTCCACTCATCCGCACCGATGATATAGCTCCGAACTTCACTCTCAGGAATCCTGTCTTCCATCAGTAAAGTACGGAACCACTTTATCATAATCGGCACTTCTCTGTTCTGAAGATTCTGCGGCTCATCCCACTCAATACAATTCTCTGAATAATGGTTCCAGCATCCGACAATCAGAGTCGTATTTTTCTTCGCCTCCCGACTCAACGTCTCGTAGGATTTGAGAGCGCTTCCCAGGTGATGATCATACCAGGCGTCCGTAATCAGCAACGGAATTCTTACTTTAGACGGGATTTCTCTCAGCATCTTCCAGAATCCCTGCTGCCAGTACGCATCATCCTCCCGCGGCGCGGTAATCCACTGCCGATACCATGGAAGCTTCCTGCCCCACAGACACTCATCTACTTTATAATGCGGCATAAACCGGCAGCTCTCCAGATAGTCACTGTCAACCGGATACCCGGCATTTCCCATCGCCCAGGAGGTCAGCACATCGTGCCGGAACATTCCTTTTGAGTATACAGACGTAAAACGATCTGTGCCATACACGCCGAGATACATCCCCTTTACTTTCGACGGCACAGCGTCCGCCATACACCAGCCTGTCGACGCAAGATAAGAGTCTCCCCAGTATCCGATATTTTTCACCCAGGGTTCATTCTGCAGCCAGCTTAATGTATCAAGACCGTCCTGCCGTTCGTTAACATTCGGCTCCCACTCACCCTCGGATTGTCCAGTTCCCCGGCAAAATTGAAGAATGTATACAAAGCCTCTTTGCGCCAGGTTTTTACCATGCGCCTGGTAAATATCCATAGAATGGGCATAGGGCGAACGCTGCAGAATTACAGGAAGGCTGCTTCCCTCCGGAATTTCTTTTCCATAATAAATATATGTTTTCAGCTTTACGCCGTCGGACATCGGAAGCATCACCTCCGTCGTGAGCACGTCCGGATATAAAACCTCCATATCCAGTTTCTTATAATCGTTCTCCAATGCTTTCAACATTTTAGCGAAAGAATTATCCATTTCTTCTCATCCTCTCTCAACAATCTATCTATATCGAGCTGGCACTGTAAGTTTTTAATACAATGAATCCTCGATTCCTCTGCACAGGCAATATCACACCAGATGGCATGCCACCAAATGTCCGGCCACATCTGATTTCAGCTCTGGCATTTTCTTCCGGCATTGTTCTGATGCATATGGACACCGACTTGAAAACGCACAACCCTGCGGCCGGTTCATAGGGCTGGGAACCTCACCCCTGATGATATTTCTATCTATTTTCTTTTCCACTTCCGGATCCGGCACAAGCACCGCTTCCAGCAAAGATTTTGTGTAAGGATGCAGAGGATTCGAATAAAGATCGTCCCATCCCGCGAGCTCTACCAGCTGCCCCAGATACATAACCGCCACCCTGTCACTGATATGACGCACCACCGACAAATCATGCGCGATAAACAGATATGTCAACCCCATTTTATCCTGAAGTTCCTCCAGCAGATTGATAATCTGTGCCTGAATAGAGACATCTAACGCTGAGATTGCTTCATCACAAACCAGCAACTCCGGGTTAGTCGAAAGAGCTCTCGCAATTACCAACCGCTGCCTCTGTCCGCCGGAAAACTCATGCGGCACCCGATCTTTATACGCTGTGTCCAGGCCAACCAGTTCAAACAACTCATCTACTCTCTGGTTCATCTGCTCTCTCGTCATATCCAGTTTAAAATTCTTCATCGGCTCCATGACGATGTCGCCAGCCCGCTGTCTCGGATCCAGTGAACCGTACGGATCCTGGAAAATCATAGACATATCTCTTCTGTAGGGACGCATTTTAACATCATTCAAGTGTGTGATATCTGCTCCCCGAAATATAATCTGCCCGTCCGTAGTTTCATTCAACCTCATAATGGTTCTGGCAACCGTGGATTTCCCGCAACCTGATTCACCCACCAGGCCAAAAGTTTCCCCTTTATAAATATCAAAAGTAACTCCATCCACCGCTTTGATATCCGCTGCTTTCTTTTTTATCAATCCCTTATAGACCGGAAAGTATACTTTTAAATCCCTGATTTGCAGGATTTTATCTTTATCCGTCAGGCCGTGATACTCTTTTTCCTTATATTCCCTGGTATTAATGTCAAATACGCGCTCCGCTTTTGTACCTTTTGTCACTTCTCTGTGACAGGCCGCAAAATGTCCCGGCTGCCCCGGCACCTCCCGAAGCATCAGCGTGGCCGCGTGAGTACACTCTTTCGTACAATAAGCGCACCTCGACATGAAAGCACATTCATCTTTCCGGTTTACCAGGTTGCTTACAAACCCCGGAATCGGAATCAGTTTTCTGTCTTTCGGATCATGAAGCCCGGGAACTGCGTTCATCAGCCCAATTGTATATGGATGATGAGGATCTGCAAAAATTTCTTCTGTCTTACCGCTCTCCACAATTTCTCCGGCATACATGACATATACCCGGTCTGCATATCGCGCCACAATACTCAGATTATGTGTCACCAGAACCATCGCCGTATTGGTTTTTTTCACCAGATCCTGCATCAGATTCAGAATCTGTGCCTGTGTGGTAACATCCAGTGCAGTGGTCGCCTCATCTGCAATCAGAAGATCCGGATTGCAGGATAATGCCATCGCAATCACAATTCTCTGACGCATTCCTCCCGAAAACTCATGAGGGTAAGCATCCAGTCGGCTTTCCGGATCCGGTATACCTACCATTTCCATCAGCTCTACCGCTCGTTTCTTTGCCTCTTCTCTGGAGATATCCATATGTTGCAGAATTCCCTCTGTCAATTGTGTTCCGATTTTGAGAACTGGATTTAATGTTGACATGGGTTCCTGGAACACGATTCCAATCTTTCCACCCCTTACGTCCTGCAGTTCTTTGCTTTTTGAACCATAATTCAGTATATTTGTTCCTTCAAAAAGAACTTCGCCCTTTGTAATTTTCCCCGGAGGCGAGGGAACCAGCTGTACTCCGGAATATTGTGTGACAGATTTTCCACTCCCGCTTTCCCCTACAAAAGCTACGACTTCTCCCCGGTCAAGATAATAGGAAACACCGTTTACCGCTTTTAAAATCCCTTTGGACTGTTCAAACTGAGTATGTAAATTTTTTACCTCTATTAAATGTTCCATATCATGATCCTTTCTATCTGGTACCTCTTAACCGTGGGTCTGTCGCGTCACGCAGCGCATCGCCGCACACATTGAATGCCCATACGGTAACAATAATAAATACTCCAGGCAGAATTGCAATGTGCGGATGCTCACCCAGATAACGGTAACCATCGCTCACCATAGCTCCCCACGAAGGTGTGGGCGGATTAATCCCCATACCCAGGTAACTCAGACTCGCCTCCGTCAGAATTGCCGTGCCCAGGTTCATCGTTGCCCTGACAAGATTCGGTGCCATAATGTTAGGCAGAATATGTTTCATCGCATTCTTCATTCTGCCGGCTCCGCCAATCTTCCCTGCTGTCACATAGTCAAGCTGCTTGACAGTCATCACCTGCCCCCTGGTAAGTCTGGCATATCCCGGCATCATTACAATTCCAATACATAACATGATGTTTCCGAGACCTTTTCCAAAAATGGAACCTAAAAACAGCGCCAGGATAACCACCGGTATAGACATCATGGCATCCATAATTCTCATGATCACCGCATCCACAACTTTTCCAATATATCCCGCGATCAATCCCAACATAATACCCAGACAACCTGCAATCAACGTAGACACGACTCCTACAGAAAGAGAAGCTCTGGTCCCATACACAATTCTAGAAAAGATATCCCTGCCCAAAGCATCAGTGCCAAAAATATGTTTCCGCGACACTCCGGCAAACATATTGGTCAAATCCTGTTGCGTCGGGTCATAAGTCGCTACAAGAGGAGCAAAAACCGCGAGAAATATTATAATTATAAAAATTACAAAGGCGATTCTGACCGGAATCCTCGCAAAAAAGGTACTGAGAAACTGTCTTCTATTTTCCTGAGCAGGAGTAAGCGTTTTCTTCATTTCTTTCTTTTTCATTTCACACCTCCCTACTCTGCAACCCTGATGCGCGGATCAATATATCCATACAGGATATCAATCGCCAGATTGCATACCACTACTACCACAGCGATGAGAAATGTGATATTCTGTGCTACCATATAGTCCTTGTTCATGATTGCCGTCAGCATCAAAGAACCGACTCCCGGGATATTAAACAGATTTTCAATAATCACCGTACCGCCAATCAGACCGCCCACAGTATTTCCCATCACAGTAACAATAGGAATCAACGCGTTGCGCAGCGCATGCTTATAAATCACTTTTTTCTCGCTCAAACCTTTAGCCCATGCCGTCCTGATGTAATCCTGAGATATTACCTCCAACATGGACGATCGTGTCTGGCGGATGGTAGATGCCAGATAACCCAACGCCAACACAAAAACCGGCATAATTAACGACTTAATATGCTCACCAACACTTTCACTCATAAAAACATATCCGGAACTTGGCAACATATTCAGCTTTAACGCCAGAATATATACCAGAATTATACCAATCCAGAATGTGGGAGTTGCAATCCCGACATTGGAAATTGAAGTGATGATAGAATCCAGCTTTTTTCCTCTATGTGTCGCTGTGACGACACCTAGGATTACACCCAGAATCAGAGCCAATACAAATGCCGGCACAGTAACAGACAACGTACACCTTACACGTTTTAAGAGCAGAGCGGAAACATCTGTATGGTAAACAATGGAAGTTCCCATCTCTCCCTTAAACAAACCGCCAATCCACTTCGCATACTGGACATACAGTGGTTTATCCAGCCCAAACATCTGCGTGTAATACGCTATTTGTTCCTCGGTAGCTGAATCTCCAAGATAAATCTTCACCGGATCACCTGGAAGCATGTGCATCAGGCCGAAGACGATGACCGTGACAATAAAGACGACAATGAGCGATTGTCCCAGTCGTTTCAATATATATTTTCCCATAGAAGTTCTCCTTCCCTTTACCGCTCGGAGCTGTCATACAACATGACAGCCCCGTAAAATCTGAGAAACTATTCGTTTATCCGTCAACCAAAAACCTGATACTATTTATCCATCCATGTTGTAGCCGGTGACCAGGTTGCCGTATGTACAAGACCGAACTGCCCACCCTTTACATAATCATAACGCTCATAGACATTCAGCGTTACATACATTGTTCTTCCAAACAGTGCCTGCTCTCCGTATACCTTTTCCATCAGTTCCCGCTCCAATGCCACCTTGCTGTCCTCATCCGTAGCACTCTGAATCTCGCTCAACAAATCCAGGCAATCCTGCGGGTGCTGGATACCAGCTGCATAATAGGAACCATCCTCACTCAGATGGCGCGCCATATATAATCCAAGATCCGGATCAATAGATGCAAAGTGCCAGGTGATACCATTCCATCCATCTGACATCTGTGAACTCATCGTTGCACTGTCTATGATTTCAACATTTGCTATAATACCAACCTCTGCCAATTGCGCTGATACCGCCTGAACTACGTTCTGGTAAAATCTGTTATTTGTTGTGTAAATGGTTGTCTCAAAACCATCCGCGTATCCTGCTTCTGTCAAAAGTGCTTTCGCTTTTTCCGGATCATAGGAATATCCTTCCATATCTGTATTATACGTTACAGAACCAGGAACTGCCCACTGATCTGTAACTTCATAAAGTCCATAACTCAAAGCTTCGATAATACTATCATAGTCGACTGCATAACAAAATGCCTGCCTGACCCGCGCATCATAGAATGGGTCATCCTCATCCGCGCTGCTCGTAATCAGCCCCACAGATCCTGCACCCCGACCATTTTCATTCTGACTCATGAGGATATCATCTTCCTCTGCCAGATGCGTAATCATGTCCACATCTCCACCATTAGTTATTACATCTATTTCATTAGCAAGCATGGCATTCTCAACAGTTGTGACATCCGCGTAAATTGTATACTCAATGCCATCCAGATATGGCTGCCCCTCTACCCGATAGTTCTCATTCTTTTCATAACTTACAGACACACCCTGTTCGAAATCAGTAACAATAAAGGGACCAGTGCCGGCAGAATTGACACGCATCCAGTCAACGCCATTTTCCTCATAAGCAGACGGAGACATATAATATACAAAGAATCCGATACACTCCAATGCAGAAGAATTCCATGAGTCCAAATGAATCAGAACGCTGTAATCTCCGGTCACTTCTATGCTTTCAATATAAGAAACCTCTGAGCGTCCGGCTTCCTGATACTGCTCTATGTTCCACTTCACCGCCTCCGCATTAAAGTCAGTTCCATCAGAAAACTGTACCCCTTCCACCAACGTAAAGCTAATTGTACAGTCATCCGCATTTGTTTCCCAGTCTGTCGCCAACTGCCCTGTCAGATTACCGTCCTCATCATAATAGAGCAAAGACTCATAAGCACATCTCAAAAACTGAGTATGGGAATTGATTGTAATTTCCGGTGTATATCCCACAACAGAAGGGTTTTTCGTTGTTCCGATTCGGAGGGTTCCTCCTGTAGTCACCTCATCTGCAGAATAAACTTCGCTGTCCACGCTGATTGTCACCGTGCTGCTTTCGTTTTCTGTACCTGAATTCACCGATTCGCTTTCCGTGTCTGCTGACTCGGTTGAACTGTCATTGCTCTCTGCGGAAGTAGTACCCCCTCCACATCCACTCAAGGCTGTCACAACCATTGCTGATGACAATAATAATGCAAGTATCCTCTTTTTCATCTCTTTTTTCTCCTTTTTCTTTGTTTTCATTCATATATTTTTTATTTATATAGCGGCCTGGATTCACTCTGCAACCAACCTCTCCCCTCCTTCTTCGCAGGGCTATCATGGGTATTAATTTATCGATCCTTACAAAATCTACAAGGTTATCGGATATTTCTCATTTTTATCATCCGAATCCGTTGTATCACCTTTCTAAATTTCCATTTCCAGCAGCGCACTCCCCAGCGTTTTCCCATGCATATCCAATGCCAACGACCGTGTCACACCGCCTCCCAGAGCGTCCTCCATGACAAAATTCAGCGCACAGATACCGTGCATTTCATAACGTGTCACGTTCCCGTGAACAATCTCTGAGAAATACTCTTTGATTCTTTCAGCCGTCACACGTTCCAGCAAAAGGGGATAGTCTTCTTTTTTGTAGGCAATCACCGATATCACGGATATATTTCCCTTATCTCCAGTCCGGGAATGGGCAAATTCCTTTAATTTCATCTCAGTCTCCTTTGTCATTTTCAAAGCTTGCTAAAATATAATTCGTTTTTATCATTTTACTTCCGTCTACTTACAACACCGCAATTTTCAGACTAACGCCACACGAATTTCAAACTGGTCGACCGGAATCAGAATCGAAGCGATGCTGACTATATCGCGAATTCGCTTCTCCGCTCCGCCGCCGCCGCAGGGACCGTTGGTGTAAAGCGCCTCCACCTCATTTCCAATCAGTTCAGCCGTCTCTCGATCCTGAGTGCGGGCCGCCACACGCAGACGAACCTCTACAGGGTATCCAGAAAAAACTGCCATTTCCCTCGATACCTCATCCCGGTACAGGGAATTCACTCCGATATAATCAAACCGCACTTCCTCCAGTTCCATCTCTTTCATCGTAAACCGATGTTCCAGAACTTTCCTGGCTAACTGTGCCCTTTTCAGAGCATTACTCCCGCCGTAGCTAATCTGCCCCTCACCGATATAACAGTCATGATAGCCAACACTGGTCTTATAATATCCGTTTGGAGCCTTGCCATCGATACCCGTGATCCGCACCTGGTCTTTACCAATCTGTTCCACACAAACTTTAGAAAAACCAGCAATGACATCTGGTGTATAATAATTTTCCGGATCCTGTATCTCATAAATAATCTGCTCTTTTACCGTGTCCTCCGTTACCATCCCACCAGCTGTCTCCAGCTTGGAAATCACACAGATTCCATCCTCGTCCACCTCAGCAATGGGAAATCCCAGATCCCAGAGTCGCGGCACATCCTTGTAACCCGGATCAGCATAATATCCCCCTGTTACCTGACCGGCACATTCCAGCAAATGCCCCGCAAGAGTGCCCCGACCGAGGTGCGTATAATCATCCATGCTCCATCCAAATTCATACACCAGAGATCCCAGCGTCAGAGATGGGTCAGCCACACGTCCGGTAATCACAATATCTGCCCCTGCTTTCAACGCTTTTACAATCCCATCCACACCAATATAACCGTTGGCCGAGAGGATTTCTCCATGGATTTCAGAAAGCGGACGACCGGTTTCTATCGCCACACAATCCCGGTATTCCTCTAAGTGGTCTGTGACATCATCGCCGGTCACATACGCAATATTTAAACCGACAATCCCTTTTTCCGTTGCCATCTCCCGGCACTTTTCAGCCGCAGATTTCGGATTTGCTGCCCCCATATTTGTGATCACGCGCACCGGATTTTCTCTCCAGGCATCCAGAATTCGGTCAAACCGATATTCCAGCAGATCATTATATCCCAGCTTCGGATTCTCCTGTTTTTTCTTCTGTGCGATGGAAATTGTCCGCTCCGCCAGACATTCAAAAATGATATAATCCAGTTTTCCATATTTCATCAAATCAATGGCGGGTTCAATCCGATCACCTGCATACCCGGCACCGGAACCGATTCTTACTTTTTTCATTGTGATTCTCTCCTGTCCTCCCTGTGTGATTCGTCAGTCATCAAATATAATTCTTCGCTTGCCCCTCTTTTTATTTGTATTATAATTTGCTCTATGGTATAATTCAAATTAGTGTTTTTAATAGATGCATAATTTAGATTTATGACGGGAATTTATGAAAAATCGTCTTCCTGTCATTTGCCAATCAGAGGAAAATGCCATGATCTGCAATCTGGAATACTACCGTACATTTTTTATGACAGCAAATTTTCTCAGCTTTACAAAAGCGGCCGACCAGCTTTGCCTGACACAACCAGCCGTCAGCCAGTCGGTAAAAAAATTGGAAGTTGAATTGGGTTGTAATCTGTTTACCCGATCCTCCCACGGGCTGGAGCTGACAAAAGAGGGAACCGTTTTATATGAACACGTAAAAAAAGCCTTTGCAGAATTACAGACCGGCGAAAGGCAATTAAACAATATGACTGATTTAAAGATGGGAGAATTAAAAATTGGAGCCACGGAGACATCACTGCACTTATTTCTGGCATCGAAACTCCCGGAGATTCGGCAGAGATTCCCGAAAATATCCATCTCCTTTGCCGGCTCTACGATTCGGGATACCTGTCAGAAACTGCAATCCGGAGAAATCGAAGCAGCTTTTCTAATCTCTCCGATTCCCCCGGAATTTCAATTTCAGCTTACAAATATCGGTTCCGTTCAGGATGTTCCTGTAGCCGGACCATCTTTTCCCATGGATTTTGGCCGAACTTACACTCAGGCCGATCTGGCTAACTATCCCCTGATCGCCGTAGAAGAAGGGAACAGCGTCCGTGACTATATTGAACAGTGGTTTCTGGAATACAATGTGTTATTCACCCCGGAATTTACGGTGCGAAGCACCGGACTCGTACTCCCACTTGTAGAACAGAATCTCGGCATCGGAATTTTGCCCGAGAATTTTGTAAGCAAAAAAATCGCAGACGGCGAGCTAAAGCAGATTATGACCCAGACCGCGATCAAACCGCGCACTCTGTATCTGGCTATCAATCCGCTTCAACCCGTGTCTGCCATTTGTAATCAATTTCTGGAATTGTTTCAAACTGTGTGATGGCACTGCTTAAGATGTACCATTACGCAAAAAACATTTATAAACGCCCTACCGCACCAGCCGCCTCCGCTGCAGTTCCTCCAGGAACGCGGGATCCGGCTGGAGAACCAGATTCACTCTCCGGCCTTCCTGATTGCATGCCAATGTATAGGTATGGCCTTCATCCCGCCGCGCACAGCAGTAAATCGTCTCATTCCCCGGCTCGATCTTTTTTACCAGATACTGCATATCTGACAGTTGGATAACGATTTTCTTTTTGCGGCGTCTCTGGTTATAGATAGCAACCACGCGCAACTCCTCCGCGAACCAGGTAAACTCATACTCCACAAACGCGCGCAGATTCAGCACAAAGAAGAGAATGAGAAACACAACGCCGGCTATGATGAAAATCAGATACGGCATCCCCAGAAAAACAATAATGAGGGCAATCGCCGCCGCCAGACAGAAAAGTCTCGCAAATTTATGCCCCAACGCCTCTCCGATTTCCGTAATCCACTCAATTGGTTTGCTGTTTGTCATACCGATATCTCCTTCTTCTTCCCGCCCTCGGCCGTCACACTCACATTCACAGCACCGCTGCCGGTACGCTTCAGGATCAGCAATGCCCTGCCGTAAAATGTCTTTGTCTGATCCGTGATAAAGTTATATTCCGGCTTAGGATTCCCACTGCCGAAACCGAGAATCACAGCGTTGCCCACCACATCAGCCTGCAGGGTCTGCTCCGCTGCATCGCATACAATACCGTCGGCATCCTCCGCAGCAATTTCCACATAAATCAGCGTCTCATCCTCCGCAGCCACTTCTTCCGCTTTCAGCTTCAGTTCCGCCATCTCTCCCGCAGTCTTTAAATCCATGCTGCCGATCTCTGTCCCGTTCTCGTAAGCCACTGCCCGTAGCGCACCCGGCTCATAAACAGTCTCAAATAAGGTGCGGAAGCCTGCTGCCTCACCGGCCGGTTTTCTTCCCAGAGACACTCCGTTTGCAAACAACTCCACCTCGTCTCCCGGCGCGTAGACTTCCACGATCACCGGCTTGCCCTCACAGCCAGGGAAAGTCCAGGAAGAATGGTTGTCACTGATCACCCACACGGTTTTCATGTCTTTCTGCCCGTAGCGGTAAGGGTTCTGCAGCGTGATGTATGGACGCTTTCGAAGCCCGAATACCGCCTCACGGAAATAGGAGTTTGGACGGCGAAAGCCTGTGATATCAATGTCGCCGCAGTAGGCAAGCTGGCAGGGGAACTGCGCCCCGAATCCGCCCTCACCCGGCGCATAAGCCACCACACCGACACCGGCCTCACCGATATAATCCCAGCCGGTCCAGGTGAAATCCCCGATCACATGGGGCAGCCGCCGGACCAGTCCCCAGTTCCGCGCAATCTCCGGCGGATAAGTCTCGCTTCCCACGATGACGCGGTTCGGGTATGTCTCGCCATCCGGCTCATACCTGGCCGTCATATAATTGTAACCGGCGATGTCCGTGCCCGCACAGGCCTTTTCCAGGCGCTCTGAAATCGCCCGGTGGCAGACAATCTGATCCATATGTGCATCCATAATCGACATAAAGTCGTTGACATTGGCGTCGTCATCCACTTCACCGGCACCCGCCAGTTCTTCCTGCAGATCTCCCATAATCCGGCCAACGCTGTCCCCCGCGGCGAAAACGCCGTTGATGGAGGCCAGGGTAAAGCGTCCACTATCCAGGGAGCGGATTTTTTCACAGATCTGATTGCAGATGGAGGCGCCCAGGTCGGTTCCGATCTCCGGAATTTCATTGCCAACGGAGTAGAGGATCACGGAAGGATGATTGAAATCCTTGCGAACCATGGCTTCCACATCCGTCTCCCACCACCGATCAAAGTAAAGCGCATAGTCATTGTCCGACTTGCACCGCGTCCACATATCAAACGTCTCATCCATCACGTACACACCCAGAGCGTCACAGGCGCGCAAAAGTGCGGGTGCCGCCGGGTGATGGGACATGCGGATGGCATTAAATCCGGCTGCTTTTAACCGCTGTACCCTGCGGTACTCCGCCGCCGCATAGGTGGCAGCTCCCAGCAGACCGCTGTCATGGTGAATGCAGGCACCGCGCAGATTGACCGGCGTGCCGTTCACGCGAAGTCCCCGTTTCGCATCCAGTTCCAGTGTGCGGATACCGAACACCGTCTCACTCTCATCCAGCAGCTTCTCCCCCTCGTAAAGTCTGCTCACCGCACGGTACAGTTCCGGCGTATCCTCCGACCAGGCTTTCGGCTGCGCCACCGCAATTCGCTGCATCGCCCGCTGTGCGCCGCCCTCAAAGAAGGTCAGACAAACCGTATCTTTTGCTGCAGTCTCTCCGGACGGATCCAGAATCGTCGTTTCCAGACGAAGCGGCACGGTTGCGTATCTGCGGTTTTTTATCTCTGATCGTACCATCAGAACAGCCAGATTCTCATCGAGGGATTCGGTCGTGACCTGCACGCCCTCCGGCTCCAGATACACAGTGTCGGAGACCAGCAGATAGACATCCCGGTAGATTCCGCTTCCGCTATACCAGCGGCTGTTGGCCATCCCGCTGTTTTTTACCAGCACCCGGATCTCATTGTCCTGGCCATAACGAAGATGATCATTCAGCTTTACATAAAACCCGGTGTAACCATAAGGACACTTCGCCGCAAGCTGTTCGTTGACGTAAACCATCGCGTTCATATATACGCCCTCGAACTTCAGCATCACGGTTTTCTCCCGATACTCTTCTGGCGCGTAAAGCATTTTCACATAAGTGTAAACATCCCCGTCCCGGTAGCCAGTGTTGCCCCCATTGGGGCTGTCTGCCCGCGCGGGCGTCTCCAGCATCGCATCGTGGGGCAGATCAATGTCCCGTGCGATCTCCGGAATGTTCCAGACCAGGGCAAAAGCCCCCTTATCCGGCCAGAATTTCCAGCTGCTGTTCCATTTTTGTGCTTTCATTGTGACCTCCTCCTCAAAAAAATTATATAAATTCTATCTCTTTAAATATCACGCTTCCACTCACGGCTTCCACCATGACTACCACGCGCTCCCCGGCACCAGCAACTCCCACATCCAGTGACTCCGGTTTTTCCCCCGCCGGCACGCCACCCTCATAAAGGATTTTTCCGTCTGCGGACACGCGAATTTTCGCCCCTGCCGCCCCACAGATCTGCAATCTCACCGAAACTTCTTTTTCCGCCTCGCGAACCGAATAGGATGCGGCGTCGCCTTCATCCAGCTGCAGCCAGATGTGCGGCCAGTCGCCGTATTTGACCGGATTCGGATTCATCATCGCCAACCCGCCCAGATCGTTGGGAACATATCCCGGCTCATAGATCAGATGCATCCGGTCTTCCCGGCGGAATCCGCAGAACAGCGCGTAAGGCCACGAGCCGCGGTGCTCACTGTCAGTATCGTATGCAGATGCAGGCACACAGATTCCCGGTCTGCGCAGCATAACCGCCACACGGTCTTTCTGCTCTATACAGTTTTTATAACAAATTTTTTCCAGAAGTTCATCAAAGACCGATATCGCCTTCGCATAGCCCGGCTTGGCACCGCCCTTTCCGCAATAATCCACGACCTGTTGCCAGGCCTCCGGGTCAGGTCCCGCAAAGGAAAAAGTATACGCCGCGTCCACACCATCCAGCGCCTTGGCACACCAGATATTGTAGCTGATATGGTACTCCATCAGCGACTCAAAAAACGCCACCATCCAGGCATTGCCCACAGCCGGATTTTTCGGGTCGCTGCCGCCGCACTCTCCCATCCAGACCGGCACATTCCACTCCGCACGCTTCGCCAGTATCGGCCCGAACAATGCCAGATCCGGGAAGGTCTCATAGCAGTGCGTGGTGATTGCCCAGTTATGATACTCCGGGTCATAATCATGATCAAAAATATCCAGCCGGCCCGCAAACCGGTTTCCCTGGATAAACAGAATATGCCGCTGATCCACCGCGCGAATGGCGGTTACCAGGCGGTCATAAAACTTCTTTAACTCCGGCACCAGATAATCAAACATCGGCAATGCAATCGGCTCATTTAAGAGATCATACCCGGCAACGATCCAGCGGTCCGCCCAGCGGGCTGCCAGTTCTTCCCACAAACGGATGGTCCGGTCCGCTCCCTCCTCATCCAGGAACAGGTGCGGCTGATTATCCACGCCATCATCACAGGAAACTGCGCTCTGTCCGGCGCAGGCCGCATGCAGATCCATAATCACATAAAGCCCGTACTGCTCACACAGATCAAGATAGTGATCAAGCATAGCCAGATGTTCCTCATTAAAATGATAACCGGGTTCCTCCTTCAGAATCAGGCGTGCGTCCAGCGGCAGGCGGACGGAATTAAATCCCTGCTCTTTCATCGCCCGGACATCTTCCTCCGCGAAGTAGCGCTTCTCCCACTCACTCCAGAATTTTTTCTGATAGGACGGGCCGCAGAGCTCCGTGATAAACTGATCCATAGTGCGTCCCCGGTCAAACTCAGCAGAACGCGAAAAACGCCCCACCACGCCGCCGAACGGCGCTCCTCCGAATAAAAAACCCTCCGGATTCAGCCAGTTTGCGACACCCATGCCGCGCAGCAGGACCTCCTGCCCTTCTTCGTTGACAAAGATGCGGCCACTGGTCTTCAGCCAGCCCTTTACTGTCTGATACATAGTAAACTCCCCTTTTTTCTGTTAATTTTGTTGTTCAGCATCTTAAATCTGTATATCGTGATTACATCACAATCCAATTCAGACATAATATTCCGAACATGCCAATATCATTACAATAATAACAGAAACTGACTTCACAGGCAATTAGTTTTCACTTTTCGTTAGTGTAAAAATAGTGAAAAAGTAGTGAAAAAATCGGCCTACGGGGTGCCATGCCTCCGGGGGTGCTGTTTGCTGTCTATGACTCCGCCAGCGGCGTCCCTGAATATATTCCCCCGGAATACACTGACATTCCCGCCCTGTTAGATGAATTAGTTGATTATGTGACAACTACCGATGATCATCCGCTTATCATCGCTGCCATTGTTCACTATCAATTAGTCACCATTCATCCTTTTGAAGACGGAAACGGCCGGACAGCCCGTCTTGTTTCGGGATATATGCTCGACTATTACGGATATGGTTTTCACGGAATCGGTTCACTGGAAGAATACTTTGCTTACGACCCTGACGAATATTACGCATCGCTGCAAATGGGACTGCCCGCGCTCTATTACTCAGGACGGGAAACCCCGCCTCATCCGGAAATCTGGGTGAATTATTTTCTGCGAATGCTGGAACTGTATTCTCAGAAGATATGCGAACTTTCTGAATCATCCGGGGAAAAGGAACTGACCGAAAGTCTCTCCCGGCTAAACGCACGTGAAAAACAGTTTTTGATTTTCCTGCTGCAAAACCATATGTATGAGTTTGCCCCTATTGAAGTCAGCAAACAACTCGGCGTTACAAACAAAACCATCATTAATCGATGTGCAAAACTTTCAGAACACGGATTTTTAATTCCTGTAATTGTAAAACAACGAATCCGAACCTGGAGATTAAGCGATTACAGCAGAGCAAATGAAAAACGGATTCTGCATGAAATTATTCACCAATTCTAATATGTGACCGGATATCCTGCGCACCGCCCGTATGGAATCGATTCTCGGAGCTGTCACAGCCGGGGAAGGAATCAGCCTGCTTCCGGAAAAAGTTTCCAGCTTTTTTTCCATGTATCACTGACCGCCGTTCCTCTCCTCTCCGTACCCACACTTTCCGTTGTCGCCGCACGAAAAAAAGCCGCCCCCTCCTCCGCGGGAACAGCCCGATTCTGGAATTATATGATGAGAGTCTCAAAATCATAAATGGAGCGCTTGCGTTCCACTTCATAGCGTTGAGAGCCCAAATCAGAAAATCTCACCACCGGTCCAACGGCAGTAATTTTCTACCTCCACGCCAAACGGTTCCACCAGCTTTGCCGCCGTGTGATAAACCATATCTTCCATATTTTCCGGCTGATGGTAAAATGTCATCATCGGCGGGATAATACGCACGCCGGGCAGCAACGACAATTCATACAGATTCTTAAGATGAATGGCAGACAACGGTGTCTCTCGCGCCGCCAGCACCAGAGTGCGCTGCTCCTTGATCGTCACATCCGCCGCCCGCAGAATCAGATTTTCCGCATAGCCGCTGTGAATCCCCGCTACTGTCTTCATGCTGCAGGGCACAATCAGCATTCCTTCTGTCCGGAAAGTGCCGCTGGCCGGCCCCGCCCAGATTTCCTCCGGCTGATACACAAAATCCGCATATCCTCCCAGTTCCTCCGCCGTACGACGTATCTCGTGCTCCATCGTCAGCTTTGCACTGTCGCTTACAATCAGATGCACCTCCATACTTCCATCCTGACGGAGCAGTTTCAATACAGTCTCTAATATGGGAAATCCGCTGGCTCCGGTTGCCGCCACAATAATCCGCTTTTTCTTCATAGCTACCTCCTGTCACACAGATTATTTTACCTGCTGTCCTCGTTGCAATCAATTCTTTTCCAGGCAAGACTGATTCCAAACCGGAATCCTGCGATAACTATGGATTACTAACGGCCGTCCTATCATGTTGTATATAAATTCGTCAACTGCGGAATCAGTTCCTCCGCCACCACCCGCTTTATCTCCGCGATCTGATCTGCCTGCAAATGATCCTCATGGAATCCGCCGACACACACCACAAGGCACTGATGCGCACGGCAGACTGCCTCTGCCAGGATCCGGCAGATTTCCTCATCCTTGTGTCCGATTGCGTTGATCACGGAGGAGGTAGCGCTGACCGTCCCGTCTCCCGAAAGAGAGGGACGGGGTACACTCATCACCACGCAGCCAATATGAGGGGCTGTCCCGCCGGTCAGAAGCAGATGCATATCTTTCCCCACGCGTTCCATGCGAACCTCAATGCTCGTGCCGGATGAAAGTTTTTTTTGAATCGTTTTTACAGCACATGATTTTTCCGACATGCGCAACTCTCTCCTCTTCGCTCATTTGCGTTGAATCTTTGGGATATACTGTACTAATCTTCCTCAATCACCTGTATTTCCAGAAAGTCAAACGATATATTCTCAATGAAACTGTCCTGATAAAACCGGGTTTTCGCGTGCCGCCTGAATTCCTCGATATTCGCGTCCAGCCAGATGGGTTTTCCCAGGTCAAACGCATAGCAGACTTCATCCAGGGCATGAAAAATCTTGTGCGTCCTTGTATCCGCACTGTCATCGCTGACCGTCATATCCCGCAGCATGCGGTTATTTTTCCACTCTTTCGCCCAAAGCCTCATTCGGTTGCCTCCCTGCACCGTTCCATCTCAAATGACACGGTGATCTTGTCATCCCCTGCGCCTCTGCCGATCCGCCTCATACATCAGAATCCCCGCCGCCATCGCCGCATTCAGAGACTCCACCTGCCCGTGCATGGGAATGCGGATATTGCGGTCAGCAAGACCAGCCGCCTGCTCCGTCAATCCGTTGCCTTCATTTCCAATCAGAAAAGCAGTATCACCCGTATAATCCTGCGCATCATATGCACTGCTGCCCTCCAGATGCGCGGCAAAAATTCGGATACCGCGGACTTTTACCAGCCGTATCGTCTCCTGCAGATTATCCGTGATATAAAAAGGTACACGGAAAATACTTCCCATCGTGGAACGGATTGTCTTTGGATTATAAATGTCCGCTGTCGACCGATCCATGATCACCCCTGCAATTCCTGCGCCCTCCCCGGTGCGAAACATCGTACCGAGGTTGCCGGGATCCTGCAGATTCTCCAGGATAAGCCAGAGACCCGCCTGATGTCGGCTGTTCACAAAAGCATGATCTGTGATGCTTCCATTACTCTTCTCTGATGCAGCAGTTGTCTCATCCTTTTTCTGACAGTATGATTCATTCTCTTTCCCGCCAAAATTCTGCGTGGCATTCATTTTTCCCTTACGAATTAACAAAATGTCTTCCAACCCATATTGCTGCATCCGCATCAGGCACAGAATTCCCTGGGGCGTCCTGGTGTCTGAGACATATTCAAACACAGAATCTGCCAGAACTTCATAGCGTTTCCCGCGCAGCAGATCCATATTTTTCGCATCGGACGCAAAGGAAGCAGAGAGATAGATACTCTCAATCTGATCTGCCGGTGCCTCGGAAAACATCCGCACACCCTCCACCACATAGAGCATCTGCTTCCTGCGCTCCTTTGCCTTCTTTTTTAATTGTACGATATTTCTGACCTGCGCGTTGCCGGTACTTGTGATCATTTGTGTACCACCTGTTTTCCTGGGATTATTCTGTTGTCAGGGACAAAAACCTTATCTTGTAATGATACCTATATCCTGCCCGCCAGATCATATTGGTACTCAGAGAAATCCTTCTGCATGACCAGCGCCTCATCGATATCAAAATCTACAAACTGACCGTCCTTGTATGCCACCACGCGATTGCTCTTGCCCTCGCAAAGCAGATCCGCCGCCATGGCTCCCATCGTGGAAGCGTACACACGATCTTTACAGGTCGGGCTGCCGCCTCTCTGCATGTGACCCAGAATCGTCGCCCGGGTCTCCATTCCCGTAGCCGCCTCAAACCGCCGCGCCATGGAGGTCGAATGTCCGATCCCTTCCGCATTGATGATGATATAGTGCCGTTTTCCGCGCTTCCGGTTGGCGATGATATCGTCCACAATCTTCTGCTCATCGTAGTCATATTTTTCCGGGATCAGCACCTGCTCCGCACCGTTGGCCAGCCCGCACCACAGAGCAATGTAACCCGCGTGACGCCCCATGACCTCAATGATACTGCAGCGCTGGTGCGAGGAGGCCGTATCGCGGATCTTATCAATGGCATCCATCGCCGTATTTACCGCCGTGTCAAAGCCGATGGTATAATCGGTACAGGCAATGTCCAGGTCGATCGTGCCCGGAACTCCGATGGTATTGATACCGTGCGCAGCCAGCTTCTGCGCTCCCCGGAACGAACCGTCGCCGCCGATGACCACAATGCCGTCGATGCCCTGCTTCCTGCAGACCTCCGCGCCGCGTTGCTGCCCTTCCTCCGTGCAAAACTCCAGACACCGGGCCGTCTCCAGAATCGTGCCGCCGCGCTGGAGGATATTGGAAACGCTCTGGGCATTCATATCAATGATATCCTCATCCAGCAATCCCGCGTATCCACGTAGAATTCCCTTTACCTTTTTCCCTTTTGCAAGGGCTTCCCTGACCACCGCACGGATGGCCGCATTCATGCCCGGCGCATCGCCGCCGCTCGTCAGTACGCCGATTGTCTGCACTTCTTTTCCCATAACTGAATCCTCCTGTCGCTGACTCTCCTCTATATACAGTAAATATGTTATCATTGTTTTTTCGTTATGTACCACGGACTTGTCATGTGTTTTTTACATGCCATACGTACCAATCCTGTCCTCTCGATAAATTCGTCCGTATGCTTTTTACACTCTATACGGACTGAATTCATTATTCCTGCTTTTTTCGTCCGTATGCTTTTACACTCCATACAGACCAAATTCACTATTTCTGCTTTTTCGTCCGTATATTTTTACACTCCATACAGACCAAATTCACTATTCCTGCTTTTTTCGTCCGTATGCTTTTACATTCCATATGGACCAGATTCACTATTCTTACTTTCTCGTCCGTATGCTTTTACATTTCATACGGATTTAATTCACTATTCTTGTTTTTTCGTCCGTATATTTTTATATACATGCTGACAATTTTGCCTGGTAAGATGTTTTCATCCGTATAACACACCATTTCAGACAAACAAATCCCGGGATATAAATTCTATTCTACATAAACTATCAGTTTAAAAAACCTCCGCTCTCTCTTCCGGGAAAGCGGAGGCTTATATCCCGGTTATATTGATTTCAGCAAAATGCACCGGGGGTCTCTTCTACAGATTCATTTACTTTGTCATGTCCGCAGCTTTTCCTGCACTGCCGAGAACATTGACAATCTTATGTGCAACCATATCCTTGACTGCCTGACGAGCCGGCTTTAAATACTGGCGGGGATCAAAGTGATCCGGATGCTCCGCGAAGTATTTGCGGATGTTGCCTGTCATGGCAAGACGGATATCGGAGTCGATGTTGATCTTGCAGACGGAGAGCTCAGCGGCGTGACGCAGCTGCTCTTCCGGAACACCGATCGCTCCCGGCATATTTCCGCCGTACTGGTTCACCATCTCAACGAACTCCTGCGGTACGGAAGAGGAACCGTGAAGAACGATGGGGAATCCGGGAAGCCTCTTGGTGCACTCCTCCAGAACGTCAAAACGAAGCTGAGGCTTTGTGCCGGGTTTGAACTTATATGCGCCGTGGGAGGTTCCGATGGCGATAGCCAGGGAATCACAGCCTGTCCGGGATACGAACTCTTCCACTTCTTCCGGACGGGTGTACATCTCTTTGCCGGCTTCCACACATACCTCATCCTCAACACCGGCCAGTGTGCCGAGCTCAGCCTCGACAACTACACCGTGTGCATGTGCATACTCTACGACCTTCTTTGTCAGCTCAATATTCTCATCAAAAGGCTTGGATGACGCATCGATCATAACGGAAGTAAATCCGCCGTCAATGCAGCTCTTGCAAAGCTCAAAGCTGTCGCCGTGATCCAGATGCAGAGCGATCGGGATATCCGGGTTCTCAATGATGGCAGCCTCTACCAGCTTCACCAGGTAAGTGTGGTTCGCGTATGCGCGGGCTCCCTTGGAAACCTGAAGGATAACAGGGCTGTTCAGCTCTCCGGCTGCCTCTGTGATGCCCTGCACGATCTCCATATTGTTTACATTGAAAGCGCCGATGGCATAACCGCCGTTGTAAGCCTTCTGAAACATTTCAGTTGTGGTAACTAATCCCATGATAAAGTCCTCCTTTTTATATTATTTATAACAGTTCAGAACAGTCTCAGACATATGGCGCTGTCTTATTTCGGCATATAGCCCGCCAGGGCGGTCTGTGGTCTGATGTTCTGAATGGTCTCCTGTTTTTCTATCTCTCCCGCAGTCCGTCCGGCACAGCCAGATGTCTCGGAAGTCCGTTCACCATAATCGGAGCAAGCTCGCCCTGAATCAGCGGCTTCGCGTAAGCGATAAACTCGTCCGTTACATAATCACCGTCCTCGTTGACCCACTCTCTCGGAACAACTCTCTCGTCGTTCGCGATCTTGTTCACATCGCGAAGCGCAGTGCCGCACTTGTACGGATCCTGGGAAGTTCTCTCAAAGACAACCATCAGACCTGTCTTGCCCTCGTCCGCCGCTTTGATCGCTGCCTTACCGGCCTCAAAACCTTCAGAAATATCTGTAAGGGAAGCTACATGGGAGCCTGCACGCTGCAGCGTGGAAAACTCGATTGCACGGGTCTTGCAGCCAAACTCATTTGCAATATATCCGGCCAGATAAGAAGCCGTGCCGGAAAGCTGCTTGTGTCCGAACGCGTCGACAAAGTCTACGCTGTTGCCGAGCTCACATACATAGGTGCCGTCCGCCGTGTGAATGCCCTCAGATACTGCCACAACAACGGAAACTTTCTTTGAGAGAAGATCTTTTACCTTCGCCTTGAACGCCTCAATATCAAAAGGAATCTCCGGCAGATAAATCAGATCCGGTCCCTGGCAGTCCTCATCCTTCGCCAGAGCTGCCGCTCCGGTCAGCCATCCGGCGTTCCGACCCATAATCTCTACGATTGTGCACATACCCTGCTTAAAGTCGATGGTAAAGCTGTCGCGGATCAGCTCTTTCATGGAAATCGCAATATATTTTGCCGCACTGCCGTATCCCGGTGTGTGATCGGTCAGAGCCAGATCATTATCCACAGTCTTCGGGCAGCCGATAAAGCGGATCTCGCTTCCGATGCTCTGCGCATACTGGGACAGCTTATTGATCGTATCCATGGAGTCATTGCCGCCGATATAAATAAATACCTCAATATCCAGTTCGGCCAGGGTTGCAAAAACTTTCTTATAAACTTCCTCGTTGCCCTCGGCTGCCGGCAGTTTATAACGGCAGGAACCCAGGAATGAAGACGGGGTTCTCTTTAACAGTTCAGCATCCAGTCCATCCTTCACATGCTCGGAGAGATCAATATATCTTCCCTCCAGCAGACCCTGGATACCATTAAGCATACCGTATACGGTTTTTGCTCCGCACTCTTTGGCGGTGAGATAAACTCCCGCAAGGCTTGCATTGATCGCTGCGGTCGGTCCTCCCGACTGTCCTACGATAACATTTCTTGTCATAACAGAAAATCCTTCCTTTCCTATCTATATCACTATCGCATCTAGTTTAATACTTTCTCACTTATTTTTCAATCCGTTTTTCCAAAACTTTGACATTTTTTTCACCAAGTTTTACACCCAGCGCCGAAATCAGCTCCCGGTCCGCTGAAACCCCCATATTGGGGCCAAGCTTTCTGACAGCACGCGGATTCGCCACATAAAACGCCACCTGGTCCTGGCCATCGGACTGACGCAGAAGCGCAAACACCTCCGCTTCCATGGATTTGTACGCCTCCATGGTCGGAAACTGAATCCAGAGTTCCCGCTTCGCATCGTCAAAAGAATAGATCTGCTCGCAGATCAGCTTCGCGTTCTTATCCTCCTCCACCGACACGCGGCCGCGGATGAAAACCTTATCATCCGGGTTCAGCATCCGGTTATACTTCTCATAGCTCTGCGGAAAGACAATCACCTCAACGGTACCGTAAATATCTTCGATGGTCAGAAACGCCATGGTCTGGTTTTTCTTTGTATATTTGATCGTCTTCCCCGCGATCATACCTCCGATCATCGCCTGCTCGCCATCGCGGACGCGCACCTCGCCGGTCTCCTCATCCAGGAGAAAATCGCCTGTCACATGCGTGATATTTTTCCGCCATTTTTCCTCATACTCTTCCAACGGATGCCCGCTGACATAGATGCCGAGGACCTCCTTTTCCATGGCAAGAAGCTCCTCCTTCGGGAACTCGTCCACCTCAGGCAGCCGGACCTCATAGCGGGCTTTCTCCTCCTCGCCGACCAGGTCAAAGAGCGACATCTGACCAGCCATGGAATGCTTCCGCTCCTGGTTGACGGAATCCAGAATCGAGCTGTAAACCATCATAAACTGATGCCGGTTGCCGCCGAGTCCGTCAAAAGCTCCGGCTTTGATGAAGTTTTCAATGGCACGACGCGTCACCTCTTTCCCCGCCATGCGCTCAATGAAATCCTCCAGGGAACGGAACAGGCCGCCTGCGCTGCGCTCCTCAATGATGGAATCAATGACCGGCCGTCCCACACTCTTAATCGCTGACAGGCCGTAACGGATGGAAGAACCGGAAACGGAAAAACCGCTCACCCCTTCGTTGATATCCGGCGGAAGCACGGAAATACCCATCTGCCGGCACACCTGAATGTATTCGGAGACTTTGGAAGACTTATCAATAACCGACGTCATCAGCGCTGCCATGAACTCTACGGGATAGTAATATTTTAAATACGCAGTCTGATAGGAGACCACCGCATAAGCCGCCGCGTGGGATTTATTGAACGCGTACTTGGCAAAATCTGTCATCTCATCGAAAATTTTGTTCGCTACATGCTCAGAGATACCGTTGGCAATGCAGCCGGGGACGCCCTCCTCCTCGTTTCCGTAGACGAAATTCTGACGCTCCCGGGCCATGACATCCGTTTTTTTCTTTGACATGGCACGGCGGACCAGGTCGCTTCGCCCCAGAGTATAGCCTGCCAGGTCGCGGACAATCTGCATCACCTGCTCCTGGTAGACAATGCATCCGTAAGTAGGCGCCAGAATCGGCTCCAGCTGCGGACAGTCATAGGTGATGGACTCAGGATTATTTTTCCCGCGGATATATGCCGGGATAAAATCCATCGGTCCCGGCCGGTACAGGGAAATCCCGGCGATCACATCCTCCAGGCTCTGCGGTTTTAACTCCTTCATGAAGCTTTTCATTCCCGCACTCTCCAGCTGGAACACGCCGTCGCATTTCCCGGTGGAAAGGGAGGCGAGAACCGCCGCATCATTATAGTCAATGGCGTCCATATCCAGTTTAATTCCGTGGGTCGTCTCCACGTTCCTCACCGCGTCCTGAATCACGGTCAGCGTCCGCAGACCCAGGAAATCCATCTTCAGCAGCCCCAGCTCCTCCAGCGTCGTCATGGTAAACTGTGTTGTGATGGAGCCGTCGGATCCACGGGAAAGCGGCACATACTCGTCCACTGACTTCTGGCTGATGACGACCCCCGCCGCATGCATGGATGTATGGCGGGGCAGACCCTCCAGCCGCTTCGCCATGTCAATAAGCTTCCCGACCTCCGGATCTGACTGATACAGCTCCCGCAGCTCATGATTCATATTCAGCGCTTTATCTATGGTAATCCCCAGCTCGTTGGGAATCATTTTTGCAATTTTATCGCAGACAGCGTAGGGCAGATCCATCACCCGGCCCACATCACGGATTACATTCCGGGCAGCCAGGGTACCGAACGTGACAATCTGCACCACCCGGTCTTTCCCGTATTTTCGCACAACATAGTCGATGACTTCCTGCCGTCTCTCATAGCAGAAGTCCACGTCGATATCAGGCATGGATACACGCTCCGGATTTAAAAACCGCTCAAACAGAAGATTGTAGCGGATGGGGTCCAGCTTTGTGATACCAAGCGAATAGGCCACCAGACTGCCCGCCGCGCTTCCCCTGCCGGGTCCGACCATGATATCATGCTCCCTGGCATAGCGGATGAAATCCCATACAATAAGGAAGTAGTCCACATACCCCATCTTCTGAATGACGCCGAGCTCATACTCCAGCTTCTGCTTCAGCTCCGGTATCCGATCCGCCGGATAGAGCCGCTCCAGCCCCTCGTAGCACAATTTATTTAAATATTCCCAGGAAGTATACCCCTCTGGCACGTCAAACCGCGGCAGCTTCGTCACACCGAACTCAATCTCCACCTCACAGCGGTCCGCAATCTTCTGCGTGTTATCCAGCGCTTCGGGGACATAGGCAAACAACCGGCGCATCTCCTCCTCGGATTTCACATAATACTGCCCGCCCTCATAGCGCATCCGGTCTTCGTCGCTGAGCTTTTTCCCGGTCTGCAGACAGAGCAGAATATCATGGGGCTCCACGTCCTCCGCGAACGTGTAATGAACGTCATTCGTCGCCACCAGATCGATGCCTGTCTCCTCGTGCATCCGCATCAGCTGCTGGTTGACCAGCGTCTGCTCCGCTATGCCGTGGTCCTGCAGCTCCAGGAAAAAATTCCCCTTGCCAAAGCACTCCTCATACCTGTAAGCCGCCCGTTTTGCATCCTCGTACATGCCGCGGGTCAGGAAGCGCTGCACTTCCCCGGCCAGACAGGCCGAGAGTGCGATGAGACCCTCGTGATACTGGTTTAAGATTTCCATATCCACACGGGGTTTATAATAGTAGCCATCCACAAAACCTTTGGACACCAGCTTCATCAGGTTCGCGTAGCCCGTATTGTTCTCCGCCAGCAGAACCAGGTGATAATAGCGGTCCTCGCCCCGCCCCTGCTCCCGGTCAAAGCGGGATCCCGGCGCCACATAAACCTCGCAGCCTAAGATTGGGCGGATACCCGCTTTCTTCGCCGCGCGGTAAAAATCAATCACACCATACATCACGCCGTGATCCGTGATTGCTGCGGCGTTCATGCCAAGCTCTTTTACACGCTCCACATATTCACTTATCTTGTTTGAACCGTCCAGAAGACTGTACTCCGTATGGACATGCAAATGGACAAAGGACATTTTTCCTCTCCTTCACAGGTGTTGTATCATAGACTTATCGTCGAAAGCATCCTATCACAGGCTTTGTGGCACAGACTTTATCCGCAGATTCACTCTCATTCGCTTTGCATCATTGCTTCATTATAAGCATTTTTCATCCAAATAACTATACCATAAGCTGGAAAAGAAGTCTAATCATAAGGAGGAAAACAATCCCGATTCTACAATTCTAATTGCAAACAATTCCTAATCCATTCATCAAATTCGAACAAATCTCTGCTCTTATGACCAAATTCAACGATGAAGCCCACATTATTCCGGAATATATAGAAATAGTAGGTTGTTTTTTATATGTCAGTCCCACAAAAATTTTAAACACCTTAATTGTATGGGTAAAAATTTGCCATGGCAACCCCCTAATTTAGCATTAATCCTGGTTTTATGGGTTTATTTTCTTTACATCATCCCACTGATTTCTGATTTTTTCTAATCTAGTAGGTTGCTTACTCCATTTTTAACCCACTTTTTTTTAATCATTCAATTTTGTAGGCTTTTCCCATGCACATATTCATCGCAATCCTTCTGATTCGCTGATGCATCCGTGCACTCTTCTCCCTTGTCCCAACGTACACTTCCCGAAAACCTCATTTCAGTGATTCCCATCAAAAAACAGTACTCTGAAGTGTCATCGTTGTTTTCGCACCTTACATATGCTAATACATATAAACATCAAAACATTCCAAAATGTTTCAGATTTCTGAATACAATTTTAAGAATTGTACTGATTGTGCAGCGCCGCCTGCTGTGATATACTTTTCTAGCCAGGACCATAGTCATGTGCGCCGGCTATAGATATACATTAACCATGAATATACGTTGACCATAAATATATGTTAACCATAGATATATGTTAACCATAGATATATGTTAACCATAGATATACATTAAGCATAGATATACGTTGGCCATAGATATATTGAGTGTATAATATAAGTACTTGTCCAATGTCACTATTCACCCCAACTATTATACGAGGAGCTTTCTAATGCGTAAAATAGGTTGTTTTTTTAAAAGTATTATTCCCTGTCTGATCCTGCTTTTGCTGCAGGTAATTGTTCTGATTCCCATGGAGATTGTATATGCACTCCGCAATATCAGCGAAAGCGGATTTGATCTGAATACAATTCTTAATCTGATCAGCAGTTCCTCCTCGGATGCTTCTTTCAGCCAGATTTCAAATCTGATTTACGGCTGCCTGGCGCTTCTCATCTTCGGATGCTGGTATGGAAGGGTCTTTGTCTCTCCGTTTCGTGACCGGAGATCAAACGCATATCCGCGCGGGTTTTCGTTCCACACAATCATGGCGATTCTGTTTCTGGGAATCGGGCTGCAGTACGTGACCACACTGGTGGTCCATGTGACCTCCGCACTCCGCCCGGACTGGCTCAACACCTACAATGCCCTGATGGAGACAGCCGGATACAGCGATGTCACCCCCATGCTGGCCGTCTACTCTGTCATCCTGGCTCCCATCGTGGAGGAGCTTATTTTCCGCGGACTCACCTTCCGCTATGCCCGACACGCGCTTCCCTTCTGGGCAGCCAACATATGGCAGGCGCTGCTCTTCGGTCTGATCCACGGCAACTTCATCCAGGGAATCTATGCTTTTGTCATGGGATTGTTTCTCGGGTTCATCTGCCACAGGGGACGCGGAATCAAGTATTCCATCCCCGTGCACATTGTATTTAATATCATCGGGGTCTGGTACTCCGAACTGATTGAGCTGACCACCGCGCTGAATTTTTACATCGCCGTGGGTGCGGGGCTTGCACTGACCATCTTCGCGGTGTGGCTGTTTTATACGGATTTCACACCGGCAGAGCGGACGCGCAGAGAATAGAACAGACAGGCAGCGCGGGGAGTTGACGGGCAGCGCAGAGGATAAACAGGCAGCGCAACGCGGGGAGTTAACGGGCAGCGCAGAGGATAAACAGGCAGCGCAACGCGGGGAGTTGACGGGCAGCGCAGGAAACAGACAGGCACAGAGGGTAAATACCTCAGAGCATCTCCTCTGTCCACTACTTTTTATCGCATTCAGAGGACAATGCATTTGCCGCGTCTTCCCAAATTGCTTCGCTAAAACCCGAATAAATTTTCATCTTTTTATAACCGGAACCTTCTTTTTCAAAATCATAACAGGAATTCCTCCAGGATGCTCTCTACAACCTTGATATTTAAGGGAACCGATTTTGTTTCATAGGTCAGAATCAATTGTTCTCCCGGGAAAATATGATTCTTTTCATAATTCTCAATCCGCCGAATAGCATTCACACAATACTCTGGATTATCCATCATCCCCAGATGCTCCCAATAATACTCTTTCCTGGTTCTTTTATTTAACAACATGAAATCAGGATGTATTACACCAATCCCCGACAGTTCCAGCGGAAATTCATATCGATACGGAATCCCCATCATATAAAATTTATCTGCAAGTATTTTTTCAGATTTTGAAAGCACGCGATCCCCCTTCTCCGTATATATTTCCTGATCTCCGGGAGCGAACTCTCTTTTCTTATATGTAACCTGCTCCCATCGTTGGACAAACAATTCATCCGGTAGATAAATTGGCTGAATCAACGCCTTCCGTGCCGGGTGCAGATGTGAATATACTTTCAACAACTCATCCTCTTCATAATCATCAAGAAATGTGTCAATCCTTTTTAGTCTGTACCGGGCTTTCTTCAAAATCTTCTGATAATAAGATTTCTGTGCCAGTTTTTCAATCAATTCCTTCTCTCTGTTTTTTATATACTTTCCATTCGGATATCTCTCTTTTTCTTCCCTACGCCATAAATAATATTGCTTATGAATTCCTTTTACGGCGATTCTCAATTGCCCTTCCGGAGCAGCCTGTAAATAATCCTCTGCTTCTTTGATTATAATCTCTAATTTCTGTTTTTTCTTTTGTAGTTCTCTGTATAAATTGCCCATATCCTTCCCCCATTTATCTTCTGATTAAATTATGCTTTGTTTTCATCACAAAACAATTTCCACCTTAATAATCCGTCCATGCTACAATTCCATCTACACTGTAAAATCATCTTACCACCCACACTATGTGATTTTCTCCTTAGTAACCCACTAATGCCAAAATTAATCTAATTCAGTAGGTTAATTCTCTCCGGCAATCCCTTTATTTTTCAAATTTTATGATTTTGTGGGTTATTTCCTATACTTTACTCCTACATTTTTTCATTTTTTATGATTTTGTGGGTTATTTTTCACTCTTTAAACCTACACTTTTCTGCTTTTATATTCTTTTGTGGGTTCCTTCCAATTATTTTTACCCACAAACATTCTGATCTTTCTAATCTTATGGGATTTTATTGTTCAACCGAACCCACAGCATCTGATTTTCTCTTCTTTCACGGACCACTCTCCTTTTCCTTTACCCACAAACTTTATAGTTTTTCTAATCTTACAGGAACTTCACAGCTCAACCGAACCCACTGCATCTGATTTTTCTCTCCTTTTGTGAGTCACCTCTCTTCTTTCTTGCGCGAAATCCAAAAAGTTTCCTTAATCGCTACACTCTACTACAACCATACATTACGCCTATGGCGTTATACAAGGAAATCAAAATTGATATTTCATAATTCTTTCTGAATAAGAATCTTCTGAGGGAAAATTCCGAATTTTCCGAATTGCAAAAGCCACTATGCTTCCATCTCTATAAGAATTTTTATAAGAATTCCAGATCCACCTATTACCGAATATAAAACACTGCAAAATAATTTAATACCGATGAAATATATTGATGATGACTAATGATATAAATTGAATAAACTGATACGCCTGATATGTTATGTTCATCAGGCGGGAGCAAGACACTCCCGCCCAATCATCCCACCCCGGCTAAACCGGAATAAAATTACTTCATTTTAAATCAAATCTAATTTCTTTTTCGCTCCCGCTACTCCTCTTCCATCTGAACTTTAATTCTATCCAGATGCCAGATATCATCCACATACTCCTGAATCGTCCGGTCGGAGGAGAACTTGCCCACGCAGGCCACCTGGGTCATCGCCAGCTTCGCCCACCGCTTCTCATCGCGGTACGCTTCCTCAATGCGTTCCTGCGCCTCCGCGTAGGAACGGAAATCTCTCAGGCAGAAGTAGGTGTCCGCATACTGGGTATTCTCTGTGTTCAGCAGAGAATTATACAGCTTCCGGAACCGCTCTGTGTGATCCGGAGAATAGAATCCGTTGATCAGCTGCATCAGGACCTGATGGATATCCTGGTCACTGTTAAAGATATCCATCGGATGGTAATCGCGCAGCCGCTCGTGCTCCATCACTTCATCAGAGCTCATACCAAAGATGAAAATATTCTCCTCACCCAGTTCCTCAGCCATCTCCACATTCGCGCCATCCATGGTGCCGATGGTGACTGCGCCGTTCAGCATAAACTTCATGTTGCCGGTACCGGAAGCCTCCTTACTGGCCGTGGAAATCTGCTCAGAAACATCGGCCGCCGCGAAGATCATCTCCGCGTTGGATACTTTATAATCCTCAATGAAGACGACTTTGATCTTGCCGTTGATGCTGCGATCATTGTTGACCACATCCGCTACGGAATTGATCAGCTTGATCGTCATCTTTGCAATCTCATAACCAGCCGCCGCTTTTGCGCCGAAAATAAAGGTGCGCGGGTAGAAAGGCATCTCCGGATGCTCTTTGATCTTGTTGTACAGATACATCACATGAAGGATATTCATCAGCTGACGCTTATACTCATGGAGACGCTTTACCTGCACATCAAAGATAGAGCGGGGATCGACCTCAATCCCGTTATGCTCCTGGATATACTTCGCCAGGCGCAGCTTGTTCTTATACTTGATATTCATAAACTCCTGCTGTGCCTTCTCATCATCAAGATAGACACTGAGTTTCTTCATCTGGCTTAAGTCGGTAACCCAGTCAGAACCGATCTTATCTGTCACCCAGTCTGCCAGCAGCGGATTGCCGTGATAAAGGAAACGCCGTTGCGTAATACCGTTGGTCTTATTGTTGAATTTCTCCGGTGACATCTCGTAGAAGTCTTTCAACTCACGCTTCTTCAGAATCTCCGTGTGCAGCCGTGCCACACCGTTTACGGAAAAGCTTGCCGCGATCGCCAGATATGCCATGCGCACCTGTCCGTTGTGGACGATAGCCATCCGGTCTTTCCGCGCCTGGTCGCCGGGGAACTTCATATCAATCTGAAGCAGATAGCGGCGGTTGATCTCCTCCACAATCTGGTAAATACGGGGCAGCAGGCGAGAGAAAATCTCAATCGGCCATTTCTCCAGTGCCTCTGACATGATCGTATGGTTTGTGTAAGCGCAGACCTTTGTAGTGACATCCCACGCCTCATCCCAGCCGAGTCCCTCCTCATCCATGAGGATACGCATCAGCTCAGCCACCGCAACGGTAGGATGCGTGTCGTTCATCTGGAAAACTACTTTCTCGTACATCTTCTTGATGTCCGGATGGTACTTCTTATAACGCGCCACCGCACACTGCACAGAAGCGGAAACGAAGAAATACTGCTGCTTTAAGCGCAGCTCCTTGCCCTGGATATGGTTATCATTCGGATAAAGGACCTCCACCAGGTTGCGGGCCAGGTTCTCCTGCTCCACCGCTTTGTGGTAATCACCCTTGTCAAAGGAATCCAGCTGGAACTCATTGGTTGGTTCCGCATCCCAGATCATCAGCGTGTTGACTACATTATTCTTATAGCCGACGATGGGCATGTCATAAGGCACCGCGCGCACTGCCTGATAATTTTCCTGAATGTATTTTGTGTTGCCGTTCGGCAGAGCCTCAGAACGGACATACCCGCCAAACTTTACGGTAAACGTGTGCTCCGGACGGCGCAGTTCAAAGGGATAACCATTCTTTAACCAGTTGTCCGGCTTCTCCACCTGTGCGCCATTCACAATCGCCTGCTTAAACATACCGTAACGGTAGCGGATACCGCAGCCGTAAGCCGCATAGCCCAGAGAAGACAGCGAATCCATGAAACACGCTGCCAGCCGACCAAGACCGCCGTTGCCCAGTGCCGGATCAGGCTCCTGGTCCTCGATGACGTCCAGGTTGATGCCCAGCTCCTCAAGAGCCTCCCGCACCTGCTTGTAAGCGGTCAGGTTAATCAGGTTGTTACCCAGAGCGCGTCCCATCAGGAATTCTATGGACATATAGTAGACCATCTTCGGATCTTCCTTGTCAAAGGTCTGCTGTGTTGCCAGCCACTGGTCGATAATCACGTCTTTTACCGTGTAGGAGACGCCCTGAAAAATCTCCTGGTCTGTCGCCTCGGATAATTTCTTACGGAAAAGCATCCGGACATTGTCTTTTACTTCTTCTTTAAAGCGCTCCTTGTCAAATAAAATATTACTCATTTTTCTCCACTCCTAATGATACTTTGTGCCCATTGATATTCCAGTCTTTCTGATAACCGGCCAGTTCTCCTGCCCGGATCTCCGTCGCCAGAACATCGCCGCAGATCTCCGCCTGATGAGCTGCAAACACATCACAGATTTCCTGTTCCGCCTGATAGGTGACCGTAATCTGATCCATCACCTCAAAACCGGCTTCCTTCCGCATCGTCTGCACTTTGCTGATGATCTCGCGGACAAGCCCCTCCTCGATCAGTTCCGGCGTCAGATGCGTATCCAGAACCACTGTAATGTCATTCCCTGTTTCAATGGAAAAACCTTCTGTCTGTGCTACAGAAATGAGAAGGTCATCCTCTGTCAGAATAATATCTTCGCTGATATCTGTCAAGGAAATAAACCCATTTTTCTTTAATTTTACGTAAGCGTCATGCCCGTCGATGCTCGCCAGAGCCGCCTTGATCTGCCCCAGATACCGGCCGTATTTCGGTCCGACCGTGCGCAGCTGCGGCTTAAATTCATAGCTGGTATACTCGCTGACATCGTCCTTAAACGTGACTTTTTTAATATTCAGCTCGTCTGCAATGATATCCGTAAAATATTCCGGCAGTTTCGCAGCGGACTGCACCAGCATCTCCCCGACAGGCTGCCGGTTCTTGATCCCACTGGAATTTCTCGCCGCCCTGCCAAGGACAACAATGGAAAGCGCCTGCTCCATATTTTTCTCCAGTTCCGGGTCAATCATGCTCTCATCGCAGACTGGGTAATCACACAGATGCACGCTCTCCGGCGCGGAAACGTCGATGCTGCACACCAGGTTGCGGTAAATATCCTCGGTCATAAACGGAATCATCGGTGCCGCCGCTTTCGCAATCGTCACCAAAGCGGTATACAGCGTCATATAGGCGTTGATCTTATCCTGCTCCATGCCCTTCGCCCAGTAGCGCTCGCGGCCGCGGCGCACGTACCAGTTGCTCATGTCCTCCACAAAAGCCTGCAGCTCTCTGGCCGCCTCCGGGATGCGGTAAGCACCCAGATGCCCGTCGACCGCACGGACGGTGGAATTCAAGCGGGACAGCAGCCATTTATCTATGACAGACAGTTTTTCATATTCCAGTTCATATTTTGTCGCGTCAAAATTGTCAATGTTCGCATAGAGGACGAAGAACGCATAGGTGTTCCAAAGAGTTCCCATGAACTTTCTCTGTCCCTCCTGAACGGCTTTCCCGTGGAAACGGTTCGGCAGCCAGGGCGCGGAATTGATGTAAAAATACCAGCGGATCGCGTCGGCACCGTACTGCTCCAGCGCCTCGAACGGGTCAACTGCATTGCCCTTGGACTTGCTCATCTTCTGTCCGTTCTCATCCTGAACGTGTCCCAGGACAATGACGTTCTCATAGGGTGCTTTGTTAAACAGCAGCGTGGATTCTGCCATCAGCGAGTGGAACCATCCTCTTGTCTGATCTACCGCCTCGGAGATAAACTGCGCCGGGAACTGCTGCTCAAACACCTCTTTGTTCTCAAACGGATAGTGATGCTGGGCAAACGGCATCGCTCCGGAGTCAAACCAGCAGTCGATCACTTCCGGCACACGGTGCATATCCTTGCCGCAGCAGGGGCACTTGATCGTGATCTCGTCGATATAAGGACGGTGCAGCTCCACCTTCGCCGCCTCCGGATTGCCGCTCTTCTCTGCAAGCTCCGCGCGGCTGCCGATGGACTCTAAGTGCCCGCACTCGCACTCCCAGATGTTCAACGGAGTGCCCCAGTAACGGTTCCGGGAGATAGCCCAGTCCTGGATGTTTTCCAGCCAGTTCCCGAAACGGCCTTTCCCGATAGACTCGGGAATCCAGTTTACCGTGTTGTTGTTTTTAATCAGATCGTCCTTCACTGCGGTCTCTTTGATATACCAGGACTCACGGGCGTAGTAGATCAGCGGTGTATCGCAGCGCCAGCAGTGCGGATACTCATGCTCAAACTTCGGCGCGTCGAACAGTTTGCCCTCTTTATCCAGGTCTGTGATCACCATGGGATCTGCTTTCTTTACAAAAACGCCCGCATAGGGAGTTTCCTCAGACATCAGACCCTTGCCGTCCACAAACTGCACAAACGGAAGGTCATACTTGCGCCCTACCTGGGCGTCGTCCTCACCGAAAGCAGGGGCAATGTGAACAATGCCGGTACCATCGGACATGGTGACGTAGGAATCGCAGGTGACATAAAACGCTTTTTTGCCCTGTTTGTCAGCGGCTGTCTTTGCGCAGGCAAAGAGCGGCTCATATTCTTTGTACTCCAGATCTTTTCCCCGGAAAGTCTCGAGGATAATGTAGCCCTTTGCGGCAATTTCGCTGTCTGCTGTGATTTTAGTCGCTTCCGTCTCCGTATCTGTCTCGGCAGTCGCCTTTTTGCCTGTCTCAGCACTTGCAGGCTTGTTGTCCCCGTTATTATCATCCTTTACAGCAAACCGCCCCAGCACCGTATCCAGCAACGCCTCCGCCATATAATAGGTATATCCGTCGCCGGCCTTCACCTTCACATAGGTATCGTCGGGGTTCACGCAGAGCGCCAGGTTGCTCGGCAGCGTCCAGGGGGTTGTCGTCCATGCCAGGAAGTAAGCATCCTCGCCCACCACCTTAAAGCGGACAATCGCGGACCGCTCTTTTACCGTCTTATACCCCTGGGAAACCTCCGCCGTCGACAGCGGGGTGCCGCACCGGGGGCAGTAGGGCACAATTTTAAATCCCTTGTATAACAGGCCCTTCTTCCAGATCTCATTCAGTGCCCACCACTCTGACTCAATATAATCGTCATCATAGGTCACATACGGATCGTCCATATCCGCCCAGAATCCGACCGTGCCGGAGAAGTCCTCCCACATGCCCTTATATTTCCAGACAGACTCCTTACACTGGCGGATAAACGGCTCGATGCCGTATTCCTCGATCTGGTCTTTACCGTCCAGGCCGAGCTTCTTCTCCACCTCCAGCTCCACCGGAAGCCCGTGGGTATCCCATCCCGCTTTCCGCGGAACCATCTTCCCCTTCATTGTCTGATAACGGGGAATCATATCCTTGATCACGCGGGTCAGGACGTGGCCGATATGCGGCTTGCCGTTGGCGGTCGGCGGTCCATCGTAAAAAGTGTAGGTCTCGCAACCTTCGCGGTTTTTCATGCTTTTTCTGAAAATGTCGTTCTCTCGCCAGAACTGTTCCGTCTTCTTCTCGCGTTCGACGAAATTCATGTTCGTTGAAACTTTTTCGTACATGTCAGTCTCCTTTTCTCCGCAGTGCCCACTCAAAACACTGCGTGTTTTTTGTTTTCCGGGCTTCACCCTATCGTCAGCCAAAATCTCATGTCTGACGGTGAGCACACTCCCCGCATCCATGATTTCTGCCTGTCGGCACTGCTCATTGCCTACGCTAAAATAAGAAAGCCCCCACCCGAAAAGGATGAGGGCACGTGCCATCATAAAACCACCTGTTCGAAAGTACGCGGTCTCTTTTTCGACGCCGGATACTGCTCCCTGGTAACGGCGGGAATCCGTCAGTCTCTACTTTGCTTTACCATTTCGAAACTGCAGCTCAGAAGGGATCTTCGGTTGGAAATACTGATACCGGCTCACACCAACCCGGCTCGCTGTGACGTTCATTGCCAGCGTACTGTCTTCGTCAATGCTTTTCATTATAATCATCATTAAATCAAGATGTAGAAATTATTCAGAATCAGGCTCGAAAATGCTACGGGTCTGCCCTGCGGGTACATTTCCTCGCTGTCGCGTTCTCGCCAGATAAATTTGCACAAAAAACAGCTTACGAATGCAAGCATCCGACACTGTTTTTCTACAAATTTGCCTGACTCTGAATAATTTCAAATTATAAAAGGAACATACTAAAAAGTCAAGCATCTTTTCCTTGTTCACACCAGCTTATCTGCTGTTTATTACTGCAATATTTTCTCCATCCACTCCTGCGCTTCTGCATCGTTCCCTTCAGCAGTACAAAGATCCGCAAAATCCCGGTAGATTTGTTCCACATCCTCCTGAGCGCTCTCAGTCTTTTCCTCCTCACAGATCAACACCCTCAGCTCAAGAGATTTTTTAACCGGCTTCTGGCCTCCCCGAATAACTTTAAAGAACAGCTGTTTAGAGTAGCTCGGCGATATGTGGCGGATAAGTCTGCGCGAACAGAATTCACCCCCATATGGAAATACAAGTCTTCACGCAGCCCAATTGCTTTTTGGAAAGCCAACTCTGCATCCTCAAATCGCTCTTCCGAGTGAAGAACCATCCCCAGAAAATGATAGCTGTACGCCAGGGATTTTTTTACCGCTTCCGTCGCATCCTCCGCAAGAAGCGCCTCCCTCAATTCTATAGCGCGTCGATAATACATTTCCGCCGTTTCCCACTGCTTTTTCTTACGATACAGACCGGCCAGGTTATGACAGCTGCCCGACAGGTTTTTTCTCAGAGCCGATGAGCCTCCTTTTTCCGCAAGGATTCTCTCCCTCAACTCAACCGCCTTCTCATAATAATCAATCGCATCCTGCCGCCGGTCAGTCTTGCTGCAGGCAAACGCACAGCTGTGACAGTCGGCAGCAAGAGAGATTCGCTCGGATTTTGACATTTCGGCCGCATCCGTCTCCATTCGGATTGCGATGGATTTCTCCTGCCAGTCTATTGCCTCTTCTTTGTTGCCCAACTCTGTACACGCATCTTTAAGGTACTGATAAGCGGTATTTACATCGGTCATCCAAAACTTTGTTTTGTGTTTCTGATAAATCGGGAGAAATATGCCGAGCGCTTTCTTCAGCCACGGTATCTCCTCTGCAGGCTTTTTCTCTATCTCACTGACAAGGGCGGACTGGATATACACATATCCCAGTTTTCTGCGTACATCATCGGTATCCTCATGCGCGCGCATTAATTTTACGACCTGTCTCTGTTTTTTATTGGCTTCCCGGGCAGCCTCATACTGCTTCCTGTTGCACAGCGCCAGTGTCAGATTTCCCAAAACAACCCTCTGAGAATCCCCGGCTTCCATCTCTCCTGTTTTTAAAAATTTCTCTCCCCAATAATCATCCAGCTTTCTCAGCCACAGTTCGGCATCCTCCGGGTTGCAATCTGTACCATCACCATACAGGTATCTGTCAGCCAGTTTTTCCATAGCGTTGACATCTCCGCCTTCCGCAGCTGCCTTAAGGCGGATAAAATCGTCCGTTGTTGTTTGTGACGCTGTATGTTCCATTGTCTTTTCCTGATCTGTCATTTCTTCACTCTCCCCCACTCACATGCGAACATGCCCATCTGTTCCTCTATCCGTTTTCTGCCATATATGCTCTTGCACAAAATGCAGCAGACCCTCATTCAGTGTTCCACACCTGCCCTTTTCGCCTCTTATTCCAACACTCCAAAAAAGCATTCCGCGTAATCACCGTCATCAATCCACATCCGCAGGCGATACATTCCCGGCTTCATTATATAATCGTTGACATCCACATGGAAATTCCACCCCGCGGCAAAACGGTCATTGTCCGCTCTGACATCGATATCATAATACAGCCAGCAGATCTGCACTCCCTGCATATCGTATACCTGCATCTGCATCCGGATCGTTTTCGCCGTGCCGATTGCACGCTGCAAAACAACCGCGCAGGAGATATGTGTGACAGAGCTCAGATGAATGATACCGTCGCCGTCCTCATCACCAAAATAATCCGTCTGCGCGTGCATTTCCCGTGTCATCACTTTCTTTATATAAGATGTAGAAAGCACCCGCGTTCCCAGTTCTTCATTGACAGGGCAATGCCCTGCCGCAAAATCAGTCGCCGCCTGAGAAGAAACCCGATTCCCCGCCTTCATCCACTGCTGCGCAATCAGGGCCATGATCCCCCGATACAGCTGATCTACATCCTCGGCATTGACAAGATTATAGATATTCTCTGTTATACCCTGAAAATTTTGCCTCAGTGCGCCCAGGCTCACGGCGACGATCTGTTTCTCTGAATCTGTTTTCGCCCATCTGCGATAGCGCGTCCACTGCTGCACAACCTCCGGATGATACAGATCATCCTCAACATCCGCGACGAGCACCATAATCTTCGCATTTTTCAATGCCGCATAGGTATACGCCTCACCGTCATACGGTTCTAATGAAAAATCCCGGTCTGTAATAGAATAAATATGCGTGTCGCCCCATCTCTTCTTCTGCAGGGAACGGATAATGGCGGAGGCAAAAGTCTCATCTCCATCCGCATCCTCCCTTTGATAGACGAACACAACCTCGGTATCTGACGTTTTCTTTCCCGCCTCCAGATATCTTTCCCGGGCCGCCTCAAACATCTGAAAATATAATGCATACCCTGCTCCGACTTCCGCCCCGGCATGCTGCGCAATCCAACGGCAGTCTTCATCCTCCATATAACTTTTTTCGCTCAACTGCCCGATACGAAACACCTCAAGACCACCGCAAAAGACAATGCCATGCACCGCCAAAAAATGCATCCACCGCGCCATATGAGAATCCGGATAGTGCCGAACCATTTCCCGCGCCGTCACCTCCGCCTCTTGAAATTCTCTCACCTGGCGGCAGACATTGCACTTCTGATACAACAGCTTAAACTCTTCATCAGCCAACAGTGCCGGCTCAACCGGCAATGACCGGATTGAAGACGGCACCGCGATTGCTCTCGCCTGCGTCGGCCGAACCGCATCCAATTGTCTTTGCTCCTCCTGCCTTCGTTTCGCCCGATCCAGACTCCTCGCTGCATCCTGCTGCGCAATCTCACTTCGCACATCATCGACCGATTCCCGCATCAATTTCTGCCGGTACTCTTCCTCACGCCGTTCGCGGACCGCGCTCCGCATAAGATCCGTGCTAAACCGGTCGTAATCCTGCGTCATCCACCCGTAAATCTCACTGTCCCTATTGGTCCACGGCGTCCCTTCTGTCAGAAAATTCAGCATGGTTTCCCTGCGATCCAGCTTATCCCGGTACTCCTGCATCTGCGCCTCGATCCTGCTGTTGGAGTTGCTGCAAGATGCCATGTTGCGGTGGTACTGCTCCTCCATCTTTCTTTCTTTTTTGATGATTTTAATCCACTCTTTACTGCTTGCAATACCGCAGGAATGTGCATCTCTCAGATAGTGAAGCGCCAGATCAATCTGCTCATACGAAGCAACGCCAAAGTTTTCATGACACTCCCGCATCTCGATGCGCATCGCCTCATCAAATTCTGCCGGACCATATCCGGCTTCCACTGCCTGAAGATTCCAATATCTCTCACAGGCTTCATCTTTTAACGCATCCTTGCGATAGAGATTCGCAATCTTTGTCATCGCATAACCGTCATGAGGATTGCGGGAGATTTGGTTAAGATAGATAAGCTCCTGCCACTTCAGAATGATACGGGTAAGCCCGGCGTCTTCGTCCACTCTGTCAAGGAGGCGCCAAAGTGCCCTGGGATTCTGCTCAAAACACATGGCCAACAGGCTCGGCACATGGACGTGTGCCACCGGATCCGACAATTTGGCAGCCATCTCGTCATAAGTCCGCCACTGAACATTACCATGACGATGCGAGAGAATAATGGGGTACAGCGCAATCGCCTCCAGGTGATTTTTCCTCACCAGCGGCTCCATCTTCTGATCCGCCTCATAAAAATTCCTGCCCGCAGCAAATACACGGTAGGCTTCCTCGTACTCCTGACGCTCTTCCTCTGAAGTGCTGAAAATACGAACCGTCGCCTCTTCCGAGAGCTCCGTCGTCAGAAACCGCGCAATGTAATACATGGCAACATAGTAATTCGGCTGCACCGGCGTCGACCGATCCAACTCGGAATATGCCATCGCCATCTGATAAAAATCCGCCCTGCTCGAAAGGCCATAATCGGGAATGTGATACTTTTCCCTTTGCCTCTCCATAAATTCCGAAAATAAAACCACCTTTGATGTCATAACGCCCCTCCCCATTAAGACTGTATGTATAGTTTCTTTTCTGCTTCGTTTCAGCTTTCCTTCTAATAGATATATCATAAAACCATAATGATTACAAATATAATTTATGACGACGAAAGCCTTGTATTTTTTGTACAGGGGCATCTGTTTATACAAATTTTCCCGGTTCCGAATAATTATAAATTTTGTTGCACAAGTCCGCGAGATAAGCTATGATATTGCAGGAAGTCAAAATCAGCAACCAATATTCACGGTAAGGAGTTGATTACACACATGACCGGGAACGAACGAAGACAGGAAATCCTCCATTTGCTCAGCGCAGGTGAACGCGCGATATCCGGCAAAGAACTCGCGGAGCAGCTGAATGTCAGCCGACAGATCATAGTACAGGACATCGCCCTGCTGCGCGCCAACGGAACAGACATTCTCTCCACACGAACCGGCTATCTGATTCCGCAGCAAAGATCCGCTGCCCGGGTTTTTAAAGTCTTTCATTCCGACGAAGAGGTAGAAAAGGAACTGGCCCTGATTGTAGATCTCGGCGGAATTGTGACCGATGTCTTTGTCTACCACAAAGCCTACGGTATCCTCCGCGCGGACATGAACATCCGCTCCCGACTGGATATCCGCAATCTCGCGGAAGACATCCGCTCAGGCAAATCCACTCCCCTGAAAAATATTACCTCCGGTTTTCACTACCACACGGTTATCGCAGAAAACAAGCATATCCTGGACTTGATCCAGACAGCGTTGGAAGAAAACCATTTTCTCGCCGAACTCCGCGACTATGAGCCGGTAGACTTCTGGGAAAAAGCGCAGAACAGGGAAGGTAAGGAAACCGACTGAGATGAACCCATACGGGAATTTGTAAAAGGCGAGGCTTTTAGAGACTACGATCTGCGTAATTAGCCAGCGCAGGATATGCATATTATTTCAGGACGGTTTCTAAGCTGAGCCGCCTGAAAACCGGTTTGCAATCCAATTCCATTCTCTGTGAAACGCTTTCGTCTGCTAACTACATCGGCTGCCCCAACACAAAAAGCTTTTAAAGGAGACTGCCCCTTGAGGAATGATACACAAAAAGTGATGGAAACCTTCCACCTGACTTTTTCTAACAAAGAAAAAAAGATAATAGAATCTGCGGAAGCATCCCTGCCGCAGGATGAATACATTTTATACCTTGCAATCACCAATCTCTCCATCGTAACTGGCGGGAAGAGACGGATTCATGTCGCGCCCGACACCCTTTTTGTCCTCACGAACCGACGCGTTTACCTCCGTCAGCCAGGTGTATTCAAACCGATGATTGACGATATTCCGCTTGATGAAATACAATCTGCGGAAAGCCGCGAGGACTCTGAAAACGCCGGGCATCTCCTATTTACGGTTTCCGGGAAGTCTTACGATATTATGCTGGCGCTGAGCCGGTCTCTGCGTGAAGAGGCGCTGGAAACGTTCCGCCATGCCATGGAAAACAGCAATCAGACAGACCCCGTCAGAAAAGAAATCACACGGGCAGATCATATAAAAACAGTGCATAGTAAACCAGGTCACGCAACTGCAAAAACAAAAAATTACCGCTTTTTTTCCCATAAGGACTGCGAATATTTTCCCTGTCACAAGGGGGCAGACCCGGATAACTTCAACTGTCTGTTCTGTTACTGCCCATTTTATCTTCTGGGCGACCAGTGCGGCGGAAACTTCCGCTATCTCTCCACCGGCACAAAAGACTGCACAAACTGCCTGTACCCTCATTTGCGGGAAAACTATGATGAGATCACCGCACGCTATCAGGAAATCAAGGCAGCTATGCCCTGTCCGAGGAAGAATTCTCCGGAATTATAACAGCAAAACGGACAGGCTTTTCTGTAATGCACCTGTCCGTTTTGGAATTACTTATTTCCTCATTTTTTACTCTACAACCTGAATCCAGCCCTCCGGCGCTTCCAGCTTGCCATCCTGGATATCCACCAGCGTCGCACGAAGCTTCGCCAACACCGGTCCCATCTCATCCATACCGCTGGGCACGCAGATGTCTGTGCCGTGATCATAGATCTTGCCCACCGGAGAAATCACTGCCGCCGTGCCGCAGAGTCCGATCTCAACAAAATCAGTCAGTTCTTCCTTGTAGACAACTCTCTGCTCTACTTCCATGCCCAGATAATGCTCTGCCACATACATCAGGGAGCGGCGGGTGATGGACGGCAGGATGCTGTCTGACTTCGGAGTAACCAGCTTGCCTTCCTTCGTGACAAAGAGGAAGTTTGCTCCGCCGGTCTCCTCCACCTTTGTCCGGGTACCGGGGTCAAGATACATATTCTCGGAAAAGCCTTCCTCGTGAGCCGTCACAATCGGATACAGGCTCATCGCATAGTTTAATCCGGCCTTGATGTTGCCGGTGCCATGCGGCGCCGCGCGGTCATAATCAGAAATCTTGATGTATAAAGGCTTCACACCGCCCTTGAAATACGGTCCCACCGGCGTGGTAAAGACGCGGAACATATAGTCGTCCGCCGGCTTTACACCAATGACCGCATTGTAACCAAACTCATACGGGCGAACATACAATGTAGCTCCTGTGCCATAGGGCGGAACATAGGCCGCATTGGCTTTTACTGTCGCTTTGACTGCCTCCACAAATTTATCCTCCGGATAAACCGGCATTTCCAGCCGCTTCGCGGAATCAGACAGACGGCTCGCGTTCAGGTCCGGACGGAACAGAACGATTTTCCCATCCACTGTCTCGTAAGCTTTCAATCCCTCAAACACAGTCTGCGCATACTGGAGGACGCCGGCACACTCATTCATGGTGATATTAGGGTCATTCGTGAGTTTTCCCTCGTCCCATGCTCCGTTCGTGTACATGGAGACAAATCGTTTGTCGGTCTCCCGATATCCGAAATCAAGGTTGCCCCAGTCGATGTTTTTCTTTTCCATTCTGCTGTCCTTCTTTCCTTTTATTTTTTCTTTTTTGAATATTCCTGCTTCATATCCTGCAATTTGTCCCAGACCATACCGTCAAATCCTCTCGTATTTGCAGGAAAAAATACACTGAACTTTCATAAAAACACTACATTATTACTCTACCGCAAAACATTAGATTTTACCAGACCTAATTTAACAAATAAATATTTTGATCAGGAATTTGCGTTCATAGATGTTCGTTCAGGCTGCTTTTACCGGCAGGAAGTGCTGATAGACTCGATCGCCACCGCACCGCCGCGGACGATCTCCACCGCCGCAAACCGGGATTTTAACAGGCTGATCAGTTCATTATTCCTGTGTTCCGTCAGCATGCACTCCAAAAGCACGCTGTTTTCTCCGATATCGATCACGTGGACTTTAAAGACATCCGCGATGCGGAATGCCTCTGCTTTGTCCATATCGGAACATTTTTTTATCTTGGCAAACATGACCTCTTTCATGTGAATCGGCGTGTCCGTCAGATCCATCACCTTGATGACCTCCACCATACGGTTTAACTGCTTTTTGATCTGCTCAAATGTCCGGTCGTCGCAGGTGCTGCGGATCGTCATGCGGGAAACGCTCTCATCCTCCGTCGTACCCACGGTCAGGCTCTCCAGATTGTAGGATTTCCCGGCAAAAAGTCCGGATATCTTGGCAAGAACACCAACCTGATTTTCCACATAGAGGGCAATCCATCTGTTTTTCATCATGGCCTTTTTCTCCCTTCTCTACTTCTGCTGCAGTGAAAGCGGATGGCACCGTAATTCTCACTCATGCCATCACCGGTTATCATCACTTATGTTCATATACTGATCTATCCCTCCAGAATCATCTTGTTCATCGGATTTCCGCCCGGCACCATCGGAAGAACCAGCTCCTCCGTGGCGATCATAAACTCAATCAGTGTCGGCGCATCCGTGTTCTCTCTGGCTTTCTGCAGCGCCGGGACGATGTCCTCCTCCCGCTCCACGCGGATGGCGTGCGCGCCGTAGCTTTCCGCCCATTTCATGAAATCCGGAACATACGGCGGACAGTTTTCATTCGGTCCCTTACAGTGTGCCGGGCAGCTCTTTCTGCGGCGAAGGCAGGTGGCCGAATACCTTTTTCCGTAAAACAGCTGCTGCATCTGCCGCACCATACCGAGGTAGTAATTGTTCAGAAGGCAGATTGTGACCGGCGCGTCCTGTATGATTGCCGTCGCCATCTCCTGCATATTCATCTGAAATCCGCCGTCCCCGGTGATGCAGACCACCGGACGGTCCGGATGACCCATCTTCGCGCCCAGAGCCGCCGGGAAGCCGAATCCCATCGTTCCCAGGCCGCCGGAAGTGATCAGTTTCTTTTTCTCATTAATATGTAAAAACTGGCTGGCCCACATCTGATGCTGGCCCACATCCGTCACATAAGTCACCTCGTCGGGATAAACTTCGTTTAACCCCTCCATGATCATCTGGGGCGTCATGCCTTTATTGCGGCGCATTTCCAGCGGATGCTCCTGATCCCACTTTTTAATCTGCTTCATCCAGTCCGAAGTATCTTTCGGACCTTTCCACTCGTTCTCAATCCACTCCACCATCTGTGCCAGAGCCACTTTCGCGTCCGCCACAATCGGAACGTCAACCACCACATTCCGCGAGATAGCCGCAGCGTCCACATCCAGATGGATGATCTTTGCCTTGGGCGCAAACTCGCTCAAATCCCCGGTCACCCTGTCATTGAAACGGGTGCCGATGGAAAAAAGCAGATTGCACTGGCTGATAGCAATATTCGCCGCGTATTTTCCATGCAGGCCGCTGCTCCCGATATAATAAGGATGGTCTGTCGGAATCGCTCCTTTTCCCATTACTGTGGTGATAACCGGTATGTGAGTCAGCTCCGCCAGGCGGGCGAGTTCTTCTCCCGCTCCGGAAATATTCACTCCGCCGCCGGCGAGGATAATGGGTCTCCCCGCGCTCTTTAAAAGCTTTGTCGCTTTCCTGAGCTGCCCGATATGGACGCCGTCATTAATCCTGTATCCCCTGATATCCACACTGGCCGGATACTCCGCCGGTCCGTTCGCCGTCTGAATATCCTTCGGCAGATCGATCAGCACCGGTCCCGGTTTTCCTGTGGAAGCAATCCGAAACGCCATTTTTATAATCCTGCCAAGCTCCTTCCTGTCCCGGACCGTGACACTGTATTTTGTAATATGCCGCGTGATTCCGACAATATCCACCTCCTGGAACGCCTCGTTTCCGATCAGTCCCAGAGCGACCTGCCCTGTAAAAACGACCAGGGGAATACTGTCCAGAAACGCATCCGCAATGGCCGTCACCGTATTCGTGGCGCCCGGCCCGCTGGTCACCAGACAGACGCCGGTCTTGCCGGTCTCCCGGGCATAACCCTCCGCCTCATGAACCAGAGCCTGTTCATGGCGCGGCAGAACAACGTCAATATCGCTGTTGCGGTAAAGTTCGTCAAATAAATCTGTCACCGTGCCGCCCGGATATGCAAAAATCTTTTCCACGCCCTCCGCCTCCAGGGCACGCAGAAATAATTTTGTTCCTGATATTTCCATGGTATTTTTCCCCTCTCTTTACTTTATCTGTTGATGCAAACCAGATGCTTCTCTACGTTCTCTTTCTTCTCTGCGTTTTCCTCATTGTTTGCATCATATCCACCCAACTGTCCGCAATATAAAGATCCACATCGTCAGGGTCACCGAGGACAGCAATGTCGTGGCCACCACAATACTCGCGGTAAGCACTCCGTCATTATGCATATTTTTCGCCATGATATAGCAGCTCGGCGTAGCCGGACCCGCCAGCATCACTGTCAGTGCCACCATCTTTTCTCCCGTAAATCCCAGATAAGCGGCAATCGGTATGAAAATAGCGGCCTGAGCGATAAGCTTGATAAACGAGGCCCCCAGGGTCGGCTTAATCTTTTTCAGCGCTTTTCTTCCCTCAAAGCCGGCGCCGAGTCCGATCAGAGCCAGCGGCGTCGCCATCTTTGCGATATTCTCCACGGTAGAGTTCACCAGGGTGGGCAGCGGATTGCCCAGCAGCGCCACGACAACACCGATTACGATAGCGATGATGATCGGGTTCTTTACGATATTGATGCAGGATTGTTTAATCTTCCCCGTATCACGCTCGCCTTCCGGATGATCTCCCTCGAACGTAAGAACGATCACGGAATAAATATTATACAGCGGAACAGCTCCGATGATCATCAGCGACCCCATGGCGGATTCCCCGTATATATTCTGGATAAAGGCAAGTCCCATGACCGCCGCACTGCTGCGGAACGACGCCTGCGTAAAAGCACCCCGAAGCGACCGATCCTTCAATGTCAGCTTTGCGATCGCCCAGGATCCCCAGAATCCGACGGAGGTTGCGACAGCACAAAACAGCACATACTTCAGGTCAAACACCTCCAGTATATCCACACTGGCCAGATCCTTATACAACAGCACCGGCAGGGTGACCGTAAAATTAAACTTGTTTGAGACATCGACAAAATTCTCGTTTAAAATACCGATTCTTCTTAAGAAATACCCTACGACCATCACCAGAAAAATAGGGATCGTCACATTGACGCTGAATAAGAAATTGCTCATGCCATCATCGTCCTTCCTCGCTGTTTCGTCAGGTCAGCACATCTGTGATCCCCGGCGAAAATCTCCTCTCACGCATCTTATTTATCGCTGCTCACAATTCTCTGTTTTTTCATACTTATAAAAATAATATTCCAGATCAAAATATGTCTGCTCCTCGCTGTCCGCTGTAATTCTCCACTCCGGTTTCTCGTCCAGATTCGGAAAATACGCGTCCGCCTCATACTTATAATTAATCTTAGTGATATGCGCCACATCACACTCATCCGCCAGTTGGCGGTAAATGCTCTCCCCGCCTATGACATAGACATCCTCGGACGGATACTTTGCAATCTCCGCGTGAAGCTCGTCCATGTCGTGCACGATAACCGCACCTTTCACTGTATAATCCGGGTCTCTTGTCAGGACGATGTTGACCCGGTTAGCCAGCGGTCGGCCGTTCGGAAAACTCTCCAGGGTCTTCCGCCCCATGACAACCACTTTTCCCGTTGTAGTCTGACGGAAAAACTTCATATCCTCCGGGATACGCACTAAAAGTTTATTTTTGAGGCCGATGGCCCAGTTGGCATCGACAGCGGCAATTAAATTCATGGAAATTCTCCTTCTCTCTACACGGCAACCGGAATGTTCTCTATCTGCGGTCCGGTCCGGTAATCGATCAGCTTCACATCATCCCGCGTGAACTCGTAAAAATCCTTCACATCCGGGTTCAGCCAGAATGTCGGCGCCGGATACGGCTCCCGGGTGATCAACTCCTGCACCAGGGGAATATGACGGTCATAGATATGCGCATCCGCGATGACGTGCACCAGCTCCCCCGCCTGCATATCACAGACCTGGGCAAGCATATGTACCAGCACCGCATACTGACAAACATTCCAGTTATTGGCTGTCAGAACATCCTGGGAACGCTGGTTTAAAATAGCATTCAGGACCAGCTTATCCTCCCCCCGCTTTTTGGTCACATTAAACGTCATGCTGTAGGCGCAGGGATAGAGGTTCATCTCATGCAGATCCTGATGCACATAAAGATTCGTCATGATTCTGCGGCTGTAAGGATTGTGCTTCAGATCATAAATGACGCGGTCAACCTGATCCATCATCCCCTCTTTGTACTGATGCTTTACGCTCATCTGATAGCCGTATGCTTTTCCGATGGAACCGTTTTTATCCGCCCATTCATCCCAGATATGGCTGTGCAGATCATGGATGTTGTTGGACTTCTGCTGCCAGATCCAGAGCATCTCATCGGTGCAGCTCTTAATCGCAGTGCGCCGAAGCGTCAGGGCCGGGAACTCTTTGGAAAGGTCATAGCGGTTCACCACGCCGAATTTTTTGATCGTGTAGGCACTGCTGCCGTCCTCCCATTTTGGGCGAACCTTCTCCCCCTCCGTACTGGTCCCATTCTGAATAATGTCGGTACACATATCGATAAATACTTTGTCCGCGTAACTCATCTGATTCCTCCGCCCTGTTCTGTGTTAAATATGCTAATTGCAACAATTCTATCATACTTTTTATTTCAAATAAAGTGGTTACCAAAAAGTAGCCACATTCCGTTTGACGAATCCGCCGGTTCTGTGCTATACTCTGTTCAGTTTATTTGAAAAGGAGTTTTCAGGATGAGTCAGGCAAAAGTCGACCGCTATAAAGAGCATAAAAAGAATCGTCAGAAGGAAATGAAACAGGCAAAGCAGCGCGCACTGCTGGCAAAAGTAATCGGCGGGCTTGCCGCTGCCGCCATCGTAGTGTGGCTGGGATATTCGGGATACAGCCTGTATCAGAGCAACGTAGATATCGAGACAATAACGATTAACACTTCCGGTATCACAAACTATACGAGCGGATTGTAGGCACACAGTTCAAACATTCCCATGTCAAAGGCAGGGCGGATGACGATACTATGAGAAAATAATAGCGTGACATAAACCTTACAGCATTTTCTGCCATGGGTTATGTCACGCTATTTTTTCGCTCTACCGGGAAACTTCATCCTATACTTATCATGTCAGAAGTGAACCAACCGGCTGTTCTTCAGCAGTCACTTTCAATTCCAATGTCTCTCATACCCGCCAGGAAAATCACTCCCTGTGCATGGAAAACTGCTCCATCGGATAATTGCTCAGATTCTCGTGAATCCCACGGCCATCCGCCTCTTTCAAAAGCGCCTCCCTGTCTTTTCTGGAGACCGCCTGGTCTTTCCTGGAGCTCGGTCCGCCGACACAGCCGCCCTCGCAGACCATTCCCTCCACAAAATCTTCCGGCAGCCGCCCTGCTTTCAAAAGCAGCAGCGCCTTTTTGCACTCAGCCGCCCCATTCGCACGGCATACCTTGATCTCCGTGTTTGCGTCCATCTCTTCCAGGCTCTGCAGTACGGCGTTCGTCACCCCGCCGGAGGAAGCAAACCGCTTCCCATAAACAGAAGCCATCTGTTCTGTATTTTCCACCGGATCCAGAGAAACCCCTTTCGCGCGCCGGATGGCGTGCATCTCACTGTAAGTGAGCACGTAATCCGCATTGCCCTCAATCTGCTGGTCCGCCACCTCAGATTTTTTAGCCAGGCACGGGCCGACAAAGACTGTGACCGCGTCCGGTACCCGGGATTTAATCAATCGCGAAACCGCGCACATAGGTGATACCGTGGTAGAAATGCGGTCCGCCGCCTGCGGATAATGTTTTCTCACCATATTGACAAACGCCGGGCAGCAGGAAGTCACCTTTTTCTCCCCGTTTTTATAGGCCTCCGCCCACTCTTCCGCCTCAGAAGCCGCCGTCATATCACCGCCGAGACCGACCTCATAAAAACCGTCAAATCCGATCTCTGCCATCGCCTTTTTCCAGCTCGCCATCGTGATATCCTTGCCGAACTGCCCCTCTGTAGCCGGAGCTGCCATCACGTAGACCGGCCGGTCAGATTTCAAGGCGCGAATCACATCCACAATATATGTCTTCGATCCGATCGCGGCAAACGGACAGCGATGGATACACTGGCCGCAGCGAATGCATTTATCCTTATTAATCACCGAAATCCCATTCTCATCGTATGTAATGGCATCCACCGGACAGCTGAATTTACAGGGACGCATCAGATGAGCAATCGCGTTGTACGGGCAGGCCTGCGCACATTTGCCGCACTCCTTGCACTTGGAAGCGTCAATATGGGAACGATACCGGCCGCGCTCCACCGCGCCGAACTTGCAGGCGCTGATGCAGGCTTTTCCGACACAGTTCTGGCAGTTCTCCGTCACCGTATAAGAGGAAATCGGACAGTCCGCGCAGGCGGCACTGATCACCTGGATAATATTCCCGTCGTCCTCCACCCCCGGAGCCTTCCCCTCCGCCAGACGGATACGCTGACGGATAATCTCTCTCTCTTTATAAATACAACAGCGAAACTTGGGCATGGGTCCCGGAATCATCATCTCCGGCAGCCAGTCCCGCTTTTCCTCCAGCTCATCTGCAAAGGCCAGCTTCGCCACCTCATAAAGCACATCGTGTTTAATCTGAATCATGTTCTCATCAGCAAACATATCTTTCACTCCCTCTTTGCCATCGTCATAATTCGTTTTGTTAATTTTTTAACAGAATGATTATATAACAGATTCCGGCAAAAAGAAAGTGCCTGCCATGTTCTTTATCAGAAACATGCAGACACCATAGAGCCGTTCAAAGCAACGATATTTGTTTTTCCGTCAAAAAATCCAAATAAAATTTTCTAAAAAAATGCCCGCATGCAAAATCGCGTACGAGTAATTTTTTATGTTTACTCTCCGGATGCTTCATCCTCGGATTCTTCCGCTTCCACTTTCGCCTTATCCAGCGCCGCATCCACCGCATCCAGCAGAATTGTTGCAGTATACTGGTTATCTGTAGTATAGGAAATACTGTCAGTCGATTGACTTTCATAAATCTGCTGGCTGATACTGTCCATGGAATCCTGCAGCAGCGGATACATCGTGGCCACCGTCTCATCCAGATTAACCAGGGAAACCGAATTGATATGATCCTCATCCACCACCACCTGCACATCAACCGTCCGGCCATCCAGCTGAATAGATGACGTATAAACACCGGCATTATATAATGCGGTTTCTTCCGCGTCCTGTGTTTTCCTGCCCGGTCCAAACATAAACACCAGCAGCAAAACCAGGACAATGCCTAATACAATAAAGATGGCGGTATATATCACCTCTTTCATATGAAGGACTACGATCCTTGTCTTCGAACCCATACGCAATTTCCCCTTTTTGTCTTATTTGTAAAGCATATGCAGTCTGCGGGAAAATATGCGGGAACTGTTGATCTCCCAGCC
>JAJQAD010000224.1 GCA_021204005.1 Clostridiales bacterium | reverse complement strand
CTATCGCAAATCATATTTTTCTAGCCTTTTGTGTCTACTTTTATTGTAGCATCACCTCTGCCTATAACCCACAAAATAACTATTTTATATTTTCTTGTAGGTTGCTCGCTCTGCGTTCAGCCAACATGAACAATGGTTCCCCCGCCGACCACCACATCGCCGTCATACAGCACCACCGCCTGCCCGGCTGTGATTGCCCGCTGCGGCTCGTCAAAGATCACCCGCAGGGTATCCTCACCCAATTGTTCCGCCGTCGCCCACTGCTCTTTGTGACGGTAGCGGACTTTCGCTTTGACACGCATGGGCGCATCCAGCCGCTCCGCAGAAATCAGGTTGATATCTTTCGCGGTCAGAACAGATGTAAATAATTCCTTATTGGTTCCCAGGGTTACGGTATTTGCCGTCGGGTCAATTTTTTTCACATACATGGGCTGTCCAAATGCGATTCCCAACCCTTTGCGCTGTCCGACTGTGTAGCGGATAATACCGTTATGCTGACCAAGAATATTCCCATCCCGATCCACAAAATTTCCTTTCGGATACTCTCTGCCGGTGTAGGACTCGATAAATTCTCCGTACTTTCCGTCCTGAACAAAGCAGATATCCTGGCTGTCCGCTTTTTTTGCGTTGATAAAACCATGTTCTTCCGCAATCTGCCGGACCTGTGTTTTTTGAAGACCGCCAAGTGGGAACTTAATATGAGTAAGCTGCTCCTGTGTCAGAGAGTAGAGGACATAACTCTGATCTTTTGTATCATCCACAGCCTTTTTTAACAGAAAGCGACCGGTTGTTTCATCCTGCTCAATGCGGGCGTAGTGACCGGTTACCACATAATCGCAGAACAGCTCCCGCGCACGCAAAAACAATTTTTCAAATTTCAAATAGCGGTTGCAGTCGATGCAGGGATTTGGCGTTCTCCCATTCTCATAGGCTGAGACAAAGGTGTCAATTACCGTCTCCTTAAACCGTTCCGCAAAATTAAATACATAGTAAGGCATTCCCAGTGAACGGGCTACGCTGCGCGCATCCTCCACATCCTCCAGAGAACAACAGCTGTGATCCCGCGATATGCCCACATCATTCAATGCACTGCGGTTATAATTTTTCGATACATCTACATCCTCCGCGGGACGAGAGCCGTTCTCTCTTACATTCTCATTGCTAAAGAGCTTCATGGTAGCGCCAATACAATCATAGCCGGACTCTTTCATCAGGCAGGCTGCCACGCTGGAGTCAACTCCGCCGCTCATCGCGATCAGGGCTTTTTTACCTTTGATTTCCGTAGCTTCCACCTCCTGAAAAATGCCGCAATTATAACCGGGAAACTTCTCTGACATAAATGAATCGGATATTCCGCTTCTAATATAAAAAATACTATAAATCGTAACTCTATAGCCAGATGGAATATACTTTCTGGCTGTAATCCTCGGAGTGCCTGCTCTTCCGGTTGCGGATGAAAAGCAAAACAGACACTGCCATAAACGCAAAGGAGAAAATCTGTGCTGTCGTGAACATTCCGATTCCGCCCTGTTCATTCTGCCGCAGGAACTCCACACTGAAGCGGCCGATTCCGTATAACAGGAGATAGAGCGCGGAAACATCCCCCACTTTCTCCGCCTTTTTAGCGAAAAGCAGAAGAATAATACAGATCATAAAATCTCCTGCAGCGGAAATAAGCTGTGTGGGAATCAGCGCAACTCCCGCCGGAGCAAAGCTGTTTTCCGGGAAGACGACGCCCCACCAGGCGCCCGTCTCTTTTCCGTAGCAGCAACCGGCGAAAAAACAGCCGATCCGGCCGAATCCCTGTGCAAAAGCTACGGAGGGGAACAGCAGATCCGTGTACCGGAAAAAGCTGATATTTTTGATCGCCCTGCAGTATATATATACGCAGAGGATTCCGATCACGAGACCACCGTAAACAACAAATCCGGAGGAACCCAACACAGATAACGGGTGCTCCAGAAACGCCCGGAAATTCTCAAAGACAAAGAGGATCTTTGCTCCGAGGAATCCCAAGACGACACAAATAATGGCCAGGTTAATGGCCTCCTCGCCCTCTAATTCAAGCTTTGCCGCCCGCTTTGTCGCTATCACCACGGCCAGAATGATGCCAATGGCGATCATCAGGCCGTAGGTATGAATGGTAAAATTTCCAATTGAAAACAAATCTACCCGCATGAAATCTCCTTCCGCTTTTGCCTGTTATAATGTGCAACAAACACGCAATCCGGACAAAAGCGTAAATTATTCTAAACGACTATTTCCCTATGACGATATTCACAATCCTTCCTGGTACATAAATCTCTTTTTTGATTGTACCGGTAAGCTTGGAGGCTACAGCCTCCTTCGCCTTTGCGAGCACCGCGTCCTTCGCCTCATCCTTGGCGATCGTGATGGTGGCTCTCATTTTCCCGTTGATCTGCACCGCGATCTCCACGGTAGCCTCCACCGTCTTCGCCTCGTCATACTCCGGCCAGGTCTGCTGATATACTCTTCCCTCGCCGCCGATCAGGCTCCAGATCTCCTCCGTGATGTGGGGCGCCACCGGATTTAAGAGAATTATCAGCGTTTTCAGCTCGTCTTTTGTGACGGACCCCTTTGCATAGAAATCGTTCAAAAGCGCCATCATTGCTGCGATTGCTGTATTATATTTCAGATTTTCAAAATCGTTCGACACTTTTTTGATGGTCTGATGCATCTTTGTCTCGAGATCTTTGGAGTATCCGGTTTCCTCCGTCACGATATCCTGCAGCCTCCAGACGCGCTCCAGGAACCGGCGGCAGCCCTTTACCCCATCCTCCGACCAGGAAGCAGCCAGGTCAAAGGCACCGATGAACATCTCATAAGTACGCAGGGTATCTGCGCCGTATTCCCGGACAATATCATCCGGATTCACCACGTTGCCGCGGGACTTGGACATTTTTTCCCCGTTCTCACCAAGAATCATGCCGTGGGAGGTCCGCTTCTGATACGGCTCCGGGCAGGGGACAACCCCCTCATCGTAAAGAAACTTATGCCAGAATCTCGAGTAAAGCAGGTGAAGCGTCGTGTGCTCCATACCGCCGTTGTACCAGTCCACCGGCATCCAGTATTCCAGAGCCTCTTTGCCTGCCAGCGCTTCCTTGTTTTTCGGATCCGTATAGCGAAGGAAGTACCAGGAGGAACCGGCCCACTGAGGCATGGTGTCCGTCTCCCGCTTTGCCGGCCCGCCGCAGCAGGGGCAGGTCGTATTCACCCAGTCGGTCATCGCAGCCAGCGGAGATTCGCCGTTGTCTGTCGGCATATAGCTCTCCACCTCCGGCAGAAGCAGGGGCAGCTCGCTCTCATCGATAGGGACAAAACCGCATTTTTCACATTTTACAATCGGAATCGGTTCTCCCCAGTATCTCTGGCGGGAGAACACCCAGTCACGCAGCTTGTAATTGACCTTCGCGGTGCCGATGCCATTCTCCTCCAGATAAGAGATCATCTTATTCTTCGCATCGCGAACCTCCAGCCCGTTTAAGAAACCGGAGTTTACCAGGATGCCTGTCGCCACATCGGTGAATGCAGCTTCATTGACATCCACCTCTTCCCCGTTTTTCGCCACAACCTGCACAATGGGAAGATTAAATTTTTTCGCGAATTCCCAGTCTCTGCTGTCATGCGCCGGAACAGCCATGATGGCACCGGTGCCGTAGCTCATCAGTACATAATCAGAGACCCAGATCGGCACTTCCTCCTGATTGACAGGATTGATCGCCGTCAGACCGTCGATCGCCACGCCGGTCTTATCCTTCGCCAGCTCTGCCCGCTCGAAATCGGACTTTTTGGCGGCCTGCTCGCGGTAAGCTTCAATCTCCGCCCAGTTCTTAATCTCATTCTTAAACTGATCCAGATACGGGTGTTCCGGTGAAACTACCATATAAGTCACACCAAACAATGTATCCGCCCGGGTCGTATAAATGCGCAGCTTCTCTTCTTTTCCTTTGATCGGGAAATCCACCTCAGCTCCGGTGGAACGGCCAATCCAGTTCTTCTGGGAAACTTTTACGCGCTCAATGTAATCGACATCTTTCAGACCGTCAATCAGCTTATCTGCATAGTCGGTAATTTTCAACATCCACTCGCTTTTGACCTTACGGACCACGGGCGAACCGCAGCGCTCGCAGACACCGTTGACAACTTCCTCGTTGGCCAGGCCGACCTTGCAGGAGGTGCACCAGTTGATCGGCATCTCCTTTTTGTAGGCAAGTCCTTTCTTAAACAGCTTCAGGAAAATCCACTGCGTCCATTTGTAATACTCCGGGTCTGTCGTGTTGATTTCCCGGTCCCAGTCAAAGGAATATCCCAGGGAATGGAGCTGCCCCTTAAAACGGGCAACATTTTTCTCCGTCACCACAGCCGGATGAATCTTATTCTTGATCGCATAGTTCTCTGTCGGCAGTCCGAACGCGTCCCATCCCATGGGATAAAGGACATTGTATCCCTGCATTCTCCGCTTTCTGGCCACAATATCCAAGGCGGTATAAGGTCTCGGATGACCTACATGAAGTCCCTGTCCCGAGGGATAAGGAAACTCAACCAGCGCATAATATTTCGGCTTCGTATAATCGTCTGTTGTGGCGAAAGCCTTCTCATCGTCCCAGACTTTCTGCCATTTCGGTTCCACTACTTTGTGGTTATATGGTACTGCCATGACTCATTTCCTCCTCTATACCCTTTTGACACCTGAATCACATGTTATCGAAGTCAAAAGCCTTTACTGATGCTGAACCATGCCGGTTCACCATTTATGTTCATTCAGAAAGTGTATCACAACACATTTATGAAATCAAGTAACTATATTTTTCCCGCGTTTGAACCGGCAAGATATCCGCTGGTCCAGGCCCACTGCAGATTATAGCCCCCGCAGATTCCGTCCACATCCAGAATCTCGCCGGCAAAATAAAGACCGGGAACAAGCTTTGACTGCATATCCGCTCCCACCTCTTTTAGCAGCACGCCGCCGCAGGTGACCTGCGCCTGCGAAAAAGTCCCTGTCGCCGTGATCCGCACAGAAGTATCCTTTAAGCGCCGCACAATGGTATCAAGCTGTTTTCGAAATGTCTTTTCCGGCAGTTCAGCAACCGGAAGATTTGCCGGTTTCAGGTCTCTCAGAATTATCTGAGCGATTTTCTGATTAACCAGACCGCCCAGAATCTGCTGCCAGGTTTTTCCACAGCATAGATTTGCATGTTCTGACTTATATTCTTTCTTTACAGACGATGCATCTGTATTCTTCTCTTCCGATCTGTTTGTGTATCCTCTCTCACGCATGAATCCGGCTGCCTGCCGGAACAGGATCTGCGTCAGCTGTTCCCCGGAAAACTCCGGCAGAAAATCAATCTGAGCTGTCACATTCCGCCCCTCATCCAGCGCGATGGATGCAAAACGGCTGACCTGAAAAGTCGGGATACCGGAAATCCCCTCTTTGGTAAACTGCAGTTCTCCCGTGTCTGAGGCAGCTTCTTTTCCATCAATCTGCAGCCTGATACGGGCCTGCGCCCGCACACCGGCCGCCTCAGACAGCCAGGGCTCCGCAGAAATCAGGGGGACAAGAGCCGGCAAAGGCTTTTTTACTGTGTGTCCCAGGGAGCGTGCCAGTGCATATCCGCTGCCGTCGCTTCCGGTTTTCGGAGCGGCGCTGCCGCCGGTCGCCAGAATACAGGATTTTGCACACACCATACCGTCTTCTGTCTGTATTTGAAAATATTTCTCTGATTTTTTACAGATTCCAGTGACTTTTGTTTTGTGAAAAAACCGGATATTCCGGCGTTTTGTCTCCGCAACTAACGCATCCCGTATGGCGGAGGCCTGTCCGCTGCGCGGATAAAAATAACCGTTTTTCGATACGGCGTATACACCAATTTCTTCAAAAAAATGCCGGGCATCTTTTTCTGAAAACACAGTCAGGGATGCCATAACAAAATCAGGTGAATTCCCCCGGTAACAATCCCTGCTTTGCATTGCATTTGTAAAATTGCACCGGCCATTTCCGGTTGAAAGGAGCTTTTTCCCGGAAACCGGCGTGTGCTCCAGCACCGCGACGGACGCTCCGCTTCGCGCAGCCGTGATGGCAGACATCAGACCGGAAGCACCCGCGCCGATAACGACGACATCCGCAAAATTTTTTTCTGTTTTATTTGAATTTGTTTTTTTGTTTTCATTAATCCATCAGCTCCGCCAGCGATTTCTCCACTTTTTTGCGCGTCATCTCGACCAGATTCAGGCGCGTGATATCGTGAACCTGCACCGGGATCGGATCTGATTGTACCTGTTTTCGCAGAAAGCCGAGCAGTTCCTCCTGGTCCTCCTGTTTTACCAGATCAATAAAATCTACGATAATAATACCGGAGAGATTGCGCAGACGGATCTGGTGAGCAATCTCACGGGCCGCCTCCAGATTCACCTGTTTAAAATGCTTTTGCGGGTCTTTGCCGCTATTGCTTTTCCCTGTGTTAACATCAATCACTGTCATCGCCTCCGTTGGTTCAATGACGATGCTGCCTCCCGATCTTAAGAAAACAGTTTTGCAAAGTGCCCGCTCCATCTGTTTCTTCAGATTGTAAGGTGCAGAGAGCGGATACGTGTCATCCTCATACAGACGCCGCGGAATCTGAGCAAGATCCTCCCGGTCGTCACAATACGCAGAAAGTGCTTCATAGATATCCGGCAGATCTGTCACAATCTCATCGAGTTCCTCCGCGCGGGTATTCTGCAAAAAAGACAGATAGCCGGGCAGCGCACGGTAGAGACAGGAATAACAGGTACGGTTTTCTGCGTGAGAAATGATATCGTCCATCCGACGCTGCAGCGACTGCATCTCGCTTATCACCGCATCGTCCGCAGCATTTTTCGCGTTCGTGCGCACGATCACTCCGTAACGGTCACAAAGCGAGTGCTCAATCAGCTCCCGATAATGCGTGCGGATTCGCCGGTCCAGCCTGGAAGAAATTCCGATTTTTTTATTTTCCGAGGTCAGAACCACGTAACGCCCTGTCAGGTTCAGATTTGTCGACAACATAGGCGCTTTGGTTTTTACCGCCTCCCTCTGCACCTGCACCAGAAGTTCATCACCCTGCACCGGATGCTTCTTCGCGGAATTGCGCCGCACATACACCGGGTCAGACACATGCTCCAGCGGAAGATAACAGGCCATTCCCGGCGCCACCTCGACAAACGCGGCATTCAGATTTTTAACTATGTTCTGGACTTTTCCCACATAGATATTTTCCAGAGCAGGCTCCTCTGTGCCTCCGCCAGCCGCCGATGAGAGCCGTTTCAGCCACACTTCCGCCAGAATATCCTGCTCCAGCAGGCCGCTGAAGAGAAAATCCTGTCCGTGAATATTCATGTTCGTGATGATAATTTTTGTCGCCATTTTCATAAGCCTGTATCACAGGAAATACCCTGTAATTGTATAAGTGTTACCGTATATGATTTCCTACTATGATGTAAGAACATTCTATAAAGATATACCTGCAAGGCAAACCTGCCGCAATTTAAAATCTCTTACAGGATTACATCCCCCGCCGCGTCCAACGGCTGCAGTTCCCCTCCGATTTTCTCATATACCTCCAGACGATGAATCTGCATATTAAAAGGATCGTATTCCTTTCCGAAATATGCGTAGAAATCCTGAAGGACCAGATCCGGCTTGATATTGTCCGTACTGCCGGTGCACAGCCGCAGGAAGAAGCCCCGGCGTGATCCCAGATCTGAGAGGATAAAGTCTGATGAATCCGTAAACGCCTCAAACCGGTAAATCAGGGGCTTTATATCAATCTCCCGCTCGCTCTTCTTGCTCTTCTTTGTGATCTCGATGGAATCCCTGCTCTCATAGTATTCCCGGATCATCCGAGGCAGCTCATCCTGTGAAAAATCCTCCCGCTTTTTAAAATACACAATATAATCCGCCGCGGCCACAGCGGTCATCGCTTTCTTCGCGTTTTGCCGCAGCGCCACATAGGAAGTGACTTCCATCCCCTCTACCATCGCACCGTTGAGCGCCTCCATGGACTTCGAGGAGGATTTTGTTGAGTTCACCTCAATATCCAGATATTCCCCGTCGCTGGTCACACCCACGCCAAGCGGCGCGGCAAAGGACATGATCTGGTGCGGACTGAATCCCTCCGAGTAGGCAACATCAATGCCAGCCCTGCGGATGGCTTTCTGAAAAAAACGCATGATATCCAGGTGGTCGATGAAACGCATCGCCCCGTTTTTTCGAAACTTAATGCGTATTCTCATAACACACACCTCCCTTGTATTTCATTGCGCCGCAGCCCGAACAGCGCTGCCTGCAGTTCGGCGTCACCTCTCCGCGCTGTGCTTTCTGCCATTCGTTCCACAAAAACTGCTTCGTCACGCCGATATCGATAAAATCCCAGGGGAAAACTTCCTCCTCCCCGCGCTTTCGCACGGTATAGAAATCCGTATCAATCCCGGTCTCACGAAACGCTTCCTGCCACATTTCATCCTCAAAGAAATCAGACCAGGCCGCAAAAATCCCGCCTTTTTCGTAGACGCGGATCAGCGCATCGGAAAGACGGCGGTCGCCACGCGCCAGAATCCCTTCAATCAGCGTCACATCCGCCTCGTGCCAGTTGTACCGGATGCTTTTCCGGTTGAGCTGTGACCGGATTGATTCATTCACGATGTGAGCCCGCTCCAGGAAATCCTCCTTCGTGCAGATCGGGGTCCACTGGAACGGCGTAAACGGCTTCGGCACAAAAAAGGAGGTGCTGACTGTAATCTGGCATTTGCCGTGCCGCTGCTCCTTCGGTATCTCATAGTAGCGCTCCGCAATCTTCTCCGCCAGTTCAGCGATCTCCTGCATGTCTTCCACCGTCTCCGTGGGCTGCCCCAGCATAAAATACAGCTTTACCTTCTGCCAGCCGCCGTCAAAGGCGAGGCCGGCGCCATGCAGAATATCTTCCTCGGTCAGCCCCTTATTGATCACATCCCGCAGCCGCTGGGAACCCGCCTCCGGAGCAAAGGTCAGACTGCTCTTTTTGATATCCTGCACCTTACTCATCACATCCAGGGAGAAGTTATCAATCCGCAGGGATGGGAGCGAAATATTGACATGCTGTGTTTTAAATTCGTCGATCAGATAGTTTAAAAGTTCCTCCAGCTGTGAATAGTCGCTGGAACTCAAGGAGCTTAAAGATATCTCCTCCTGACCGGTCGACATCAGCATCGCATATGCTTTTTCTTTCAGGAATTCCAGATCGCGTTCCCGCAGGGGGCGGTAAATCATGCCGGCCTGACAAAAACGGCAGCCGCGGATACAGCCGCGCTGAATCTCCAGCACCACGCGATCCTGCGTGATTTTGATAAACGGCACCAGCGGCTTGTCCGGATACACCAAAGCGGAGAGATCTTCCACCACCTGTCTCTGTATCGTCCGCGGCACATCCTCATACAGCGGGGAAAAAGAAGCAATCGTTCCATCCTCATGGTACTTCACTTCATAGAGGGAAGGCACATAAAGCCCCGGAATATGCGACACCTCCCGCAAAAAGGCACTTCTGCTGTAATGCCCGCTTTTTTTATGGCGCTTATACAGGTTCAGGAGCTCATCATATACCGTTTCACCCTCGCCGATATAGATAATATCAAAAAAATCCGCGATCGGTTCCGGATTATAGGTGCAGGGGCCGCCGCCGATGATAATAGGATCGGACTCCCCTCTCTCACAGCTTTTTAACGGGATCTGCCCGAGATCCAGAATCTGCAGAATGTTAGGGTAACACATCTCGTACTGCAGCGTCATCAGAACCCAGTCGAATTCGCGGATCGGGTCCTGTGTTTCCAACGCAAACAGCGGGATCTGCTGCTCTTTCATAATCTGGTGCAGATCAGGCCACGGGGAAAACACCCGCTCACAGTAGACGTCGTCCCGCAGATTAAACTGATGGCAAAGAATCTGCATCCCGAGATGGGACATCCCGATATCGTATACGTCCGGGAAGCAGAAAACAGTCCGGATATCTACCTTCGCCGGGTCTTTTACAACCATGTTAACCTCGTTGCCGATGTAGCGGGCGGGTTTTTCTATATTCAATAATATTTCATCACTTAAGGCAAATTTTCTCATAAAATTCCTCTATACCCAACCGGTTTTCATCAGTCGGGGCAGTACTCATTTACTCTGCTGCAGATGTCTTCGATAGCACATCAATACGATGGCTTCAAGTCTCCTTTTGAAAATAATCTGAATTTCTTCTTTCCAGTAAATATATTTCACCATGATGGAATGGATACCCGTCCTGTTTGCTCCGTAAATATCCGTAAAAATCTGATCACCGATAAATACCGTATTGCTCTTGTCCGTACCCATAATCTCCATGGCCTGCTCGTACCCTGCTGTAGATGGCTTGTGTGCGTCAAAAATATACTGCACATGGACTTCATCATTGAACATTTTTACTCTCGGCTCTTTATTATTTGAGAGCAGACAGCAGGAAAAACCAATTTCCTTTAAACGTGCAAACAGCGCCTTCGCCTTTTCATCGGCGGGCGCTCCGTGCGTCACCAGCGTATTATCGATATCAAAAATCAGCCCGCGATAACCGTCCGCATAGAGCCCGTCATAATCAATCTGATAGGCTGAATCTACATAGAGATCCGGGTAAAACTTCTGAAACATTCCCTACTTCTCCTCATTGTTCAGCATTTTCTTCAACTCATTTACAAATGTATTCACATCTTTAAATTCCCGGTACACGGAGGCAAAGCGAACGTAGGCCACTGCTTCCAGATCTTTCAGCTTGTCCATCACCAGTTCCCCGATCACACTGCTCGGGATCTCCCGGTCCGCACTGCTGTAAATCTCTGTCTCCACCTCATCCACCAGAGTTTTAATCTGCTCGGCGGAGATGGGGCGCTTGTGGCAGGCGCGCAATACGCCGGCCTCAATCTTTGTGCGGTCATATCGCTCTCTTGTATTATCCTTTTTGACAATCATTAAAGGAATCGTCTCCACTTTTTCAAAGGTGGTAAAACGCTTCCCGCAATCATCACAGTTTCTCCTGCGGCGGATTGCAGTGTTGTCATCCGCCGGTCTGGAATCAATCACCCGTGTATTATCACTGCTGCAATAAGGGCACTTCATGATGTCTTCCTCCTGTTATCGCTTTTTTAATATTTTATCTGGGCAGACTTCCACCAGAATCACATCCGGCCCGATACGGACGATCCGGTCCCAGTCCACAATATATTCACTGTCGCAACCGAAACAGCCAAACCACTTTGCCGGTCCCCGGATGACAAGAGCTTGAATCCGTCCATGACATTCGTCAAACAGCAGATCGCCGGTACAGCCGAGACACTTCCCGTCAGTGATGTTTACAACTTCTTTTTTTGAAAATTCGCAGAATCGCATAGATAAATAAAGCTTTTTTTCTTATCCTATGCAAAAACCCTCACTTGGTGCATCAGGCTGTTGTCTCTGTTTTCCCTCTGGTTCCTTTTAAATATAGTATCGCCTGTATCAGATTTCCCTGCAGATACTTTTCACTCAGCCTCACAGCAAATTTTTTCGCACTAACAATCAAGCTGACTGAAATCAACAGAAAAATCAGGGTAAATACCGGCTTTCACCTCATCCGTAAATGTATATTCCGCTGTGTCTTCCATCTCAAAATTATAAACCATGATTCGTTTTTTCTCCGGATCCACGACCCAGTATTCCCGTACCCCCGCAGTGCGGTATTTGAAAAGCTTGATCATATAATCCATTCGCTTACTGCTGGGCGAAACCACTTCAATGATCCAGTCGGGAGCACCCACACATCCCTTTTCCGTCAGCTTGCCCGGGTTGCAGATCACAGAGATATCCGGCTCCACATAATTCCGGTCATCCGTATTTAGGAATACCGCAAACGGAGCAATATCAACCTCGCATGAACCGCCCCTGGCATCAATATAGTCTGCAATCTGGCGACTTAATGAAAGAATTGTTCTCTGATGCTTCCGGCTTGGCGGAGCCATATAGTATATCTGGCCGTCAATCAGTTCCGCACGTTCCCCGTCTGGTAAAGCATAAATATCCTTGGTGGTATAAATCTGTTCTTTCGGTAATGCCATAAAATCGCTCCCTTCCCGATTTAACTGTGTTTATTTCGTTCATATTCCATTTTTACTTAAAAATAAACCAGCCTGTTTCATAC
>JAJQAD010000010.1 GCA_021204005.1 Clostridiales bacterium | reverse complement strand
GGGTACATGCAGAGCAGGGTTGAGTTGATTTGCAAAAAGATGAAAAAAGATCAGTCAATTCCGGCCATTGCGGAAACATTGGAGGAGGACGAGAGCAGGATTCGGCGCATTTATGATGTTGCGTTGAAATATGCACCGGAGTATGATGTCGAAAAGATCGTTCGGGAATTACGAAACCAGCCGGTATAGTTCTGATATTTGGAGATAAAAAATTAAGGCAGTCAATTTAAAATGGAAGGGCAGATCTTCTGGGAGGGGGGGTCTGCTCTGTTATTGTTACTGTTTCTGGCTTTGCTTTAAGAGGGAGATGTTTGTTTATGGACTTTAGAAAAGAAGATATGCTGCTCTACGCGGTGACAGACCGCTCCTGGGTTGGAGACGGAACGCTGTCTGATCAGGTGGAACAGGCAATCCGGGGCGGGATCACCCTATTGCAGCTTCGGGAAAAGACGCTGTGTGAGAAGGATTTTTTACAGGAAGCGAAAAAGATCAAAGTTTTGTGTGACAGAAATGAAATACCTCTTATTATCAATGATAATGTGTCTATAGCGAAAGAGATTGATGCGGCGGGTGTTCATGTGGGGCAGAAAGATATGGAGGCGGGACTTGTCCGTTCCGTCTTAGGACCGGATAAAATTATCGGCGTGTCGGCACGAACGGTGGAGCAGGCCATTCTCGCTGAACAGAGCGGTGCAGATTATCTGGGTGTCGGTGCGGTGTTTTCCACTGGGACGAAGCGGGATACGAAGAATATTTCGTTTGAGACGTTAAAGGAAATCTGTCAGGCGGTGTCCATCCCGGTGGTCGCTATTGGAGGTATTACAGCGGATAATCTGGATGAACTGCAAGGAAGCGGGGTTGACGGTATTGCCGTGGTCAGCGCGATTTTTGCACAGAAGGATGTGAAAGCGGCGTCGCGCGAACTGCGGCAGAAGGCAGAAAAACTGGTAAAATATCAAATTTGATAAATTAAAACGATAATAAGCTTATAATGATTTAAAAATGTATATTATGAGGATGGGTAAATATTTATGAGAAAAACAGCGTTGGCGATAGCAGGAAGTGATTGCAGCGGCGGAGCCGGCATTCAGGCGGATATTAAGACAATGATGGCGAACGGTGTCTACGCCATGAGTGCGGTCACGGCGCTGACGGCGCAGAACACAACAGGTGTAGCCGCCATACAGGAATCCACACCGGAGTTTCTGGCGCAGCAGCTGGACTGCGTTTTTACGGATATTTATCCCGACGCGGTAAAAATAGGGATGGTATCCTCCGCAGAACTGATTCATGTGATTGCGGAGAAATTGAAGTTTTACCATGCAAAAAATATTGTGGCAGATCCGGTGATGGTGGCGACCAGCGGCTCCCGCCTGCTGAGTGAGGAAGCGTTGGATACTTTAAAAAATCAACTTCTTTCCCTGGCAACTGTGGTGACGCCGAATATCCCAGAGGCGGAAATTCTCGCGGACCAGAAAATCACCTCTGCGGAGGATATGATTGCAGCGGCGCGGAAGATCAGTGAGACCTGGCATTGCAGCGTACTGTTGAAAGGCGGGCATAGCCTGAATGATGCAAATGATCTGCTATACCGTTATGACGCTCCGACTGCCGGACAGTCGGAGTTACTTACCTGGTTTTATGGGAGACGCATTGACAATCCCAATACCCACGGGACCGGCTGTACTCTCTCCAGCGCCATTGCTGCCAACCTTGCGAAAGGCTGTGATCTGGAGGAGGCAATACGCTGCGCAAAGGAATATCTTTCCCGTGCGCTGGAAGCCATGCTGAACCTGGGAAAAGGCAGCGGTCCGCTGGATCATGGGTTTGGGGTCAGACCCCGGTAAAAAAGAATAAATATTATGAAAATTTTATAAAAATTGCGAGGAAAATGTGAAGCCGCAGAAGTTTCTGGATTTTTAATAAATGAACAAGTGACAAAGTGGTTTTTCCTATGATATACTTAGCACGATTTTAAGATATAGGAAAGTTATTTTATGTGAGTTGAAATTGATCATGATTACAAAAAGATGGAGAATATTATGATTGACGATCAGGATTTCAGAGAAGTAAACGAGGATGAGGCAGACATTGTGGAGGCGGACGGCAGCAATATGAATGAGAATTCATCCGCGGCAGCGGATGCAGCAGATGACAGAGATAATTTTGAAGAATACTGTTCCCTCTGTCACCGCCCGGCGAGCCGGTGCGGGCGTCTGATTCACGTGTCGATGAATATGAATATCTGCCAGGATTGTATGCAGAAGACATTCGACAGCATGGCAAATATGGGCTTTCCGGGATTGTCCGGGATTGATATTGACCTCGGCAATTTTTTCCCGAACCTCAGCGGAAACGGAGGGAACGGGACTTTTACCGGAACGGGCAGCGGAAACAGCGGAACTGCCGGCAATCCCGGCGCAGGAAATGGTAATGGCGGAAACAGCGGTACCGGCAGTGGTGCGGGCAACGGCAACAACGGCACAGATGACGGCGGCAATCCCGGCGGTGATGCGAATGGAAGTAATGGCGCTAATCGCAATAACGGCAGCATCAACCGCATCCCGAACATCAGCTTTGTCAATATGTCTGACCTGCAGGGGCTCTTCGGACACCAGCCGAAAGTGAGAGCAAAGCAGAAAAAACCGGAGAAGAAGCCGGAGGCAGTTCTGGACATCAAAAATATCCCGGCTCCCCACAAGATCAAGGCAAGCCTGGATGAGTACGTGGTGGGACAGGAACATGCGAAGAAAGTAATGTCTGTCGCCGTGTATAATCATTACAAGCGCGTGGCGTCAAGGACAAATCTGGTGGACGACGGCATTGAGATTGAGAAGTCCAATATGCTGATGGTCGGTCCGACCGGCTGCGGCAAAACTTACCTGGTGAAGACGTTGGCGCGGCTTCTGAATGTACCTCTGGCCATCGCGGATGCCACTTCTCTCACGGAAGCGGGCTATATCGGCGATGATATCGAGAGTGTGCTGTCCAAGCTTTTGACCGCGGCGGATAATGATGTGGAGCGGGCGGAGCAGGGTATCGTTTTTATTGATGAGATTGATAAGCTTGCAAAAAAGAAGAACGCGACGCAGCGCGATGTCAGCGGGGAGTCCGTGCAGCAGGGTATGCTGCGTCTCCTGGAGGGTTCTGAGGTGGAAGTGCCGGTAGGCGCGACCAATAAGAACGCGATGGTGCCGATGACGACAATCGATACGTCCAATATTTTATTTATCTGCGGCGGCGCTTTCCCGGGGCTGGACGAGATTATCAAGGAGCGCTTAAACGAGCACGCGGCGATTGGCTTCCGGGCGGACCTGAAGGATAAGTATGATGAGGATGAGAATATTCTGACTCATGTTACCACGGAGGATGTCCGGAAATTCGGTATGATTCCGGAGTTTATCGGTCGTCTGCCGATCCTGTTTTCCCTGAATGCGCTGACGGAGGACATGCTGGTGCAGATTTTAAGCGAGCCGAAGAATGCCATTATTAAGCAGTATCAGAAGCTGCTTGCGATGGACGAGGTGCAGCTTGAGTTTGAGGAGGATGCACTCCGTGCCATCGCGAAAAAAGCGAAAGAGAAAAAAGTGGGCGCCCGTGCACTCCGCTCCATCATCGAGGAGTTTATGCTGGATATCATGTATGAGATCCCGAAGGATGATAATATCGGAAAAGTCACAATTACAAGAGCTTACATAGAAAATACGGGCGGTCCGCTGATTGAGATGCGCGGGCTGGCCGGTCTGGAGGATAAGAGAATTGGCAGTCAGGGTTGAGGGACAGACATTTTATCTTGAGACAAAAAATACACTGTATCAGATGAAAGCGGATCACTATGGCGTTTTAAAACATCTCTGGTATGGTGTGAAGACCGGTCAGGACATGGAGTATTTACTGGATTATCCGGATGTCGGGTTTTCCGGGAATATTTATGATGCGGATCGGGATCGGGCCTACTCCCAGGATACAATGCCCTTAGAGTACGCTACGGAAGGCGTTGGGGATTTCCGGATCCCGGCCGTGGGCGTCCGCTATGAAAACGGTGCTTCCGCGCTGGATTTAAGGTATGAGGGATACCGCATTGAGGACGGAAAGTATGCGATTCCCGGACTTCCGGCGGTCTATGCCGAGGAGTACGAGGCGCAGACGCTGGAGATCACGTTAAAGGATGTGGTCTCGGACATTCGTGTGGTGTTAAAGTACGGTGTCCTGCCGGATTTTGATGTGATTACCAGAAGCGCGGTTATCGTGAACGACGGTTCCCAGACCGTGATGGTGAACAAGGCGCACAGCCTCTGCCTGGATATCCCCTATGGAAAGTGGGAGTGGATTCATTTTCATGGGCGTCATCTGAAGGAGCGGACGCCGGAGCGACGCCCGCTTCTTCACGGGGTACAGCAGAGCTCCAGCAAGCGGGGGATCAGCAGCCATCACCAGAATCCGACGGTGCTTCTCTGTAAGGAGGGGTGTACGGAGACCAGCGGCACCTGCATCGGAGCCGCGCTCATGTACAGCGGGTGTTTTCAGACTCAGATAGAGTACGATCAGCTGAATCAGACTCGCTTGGTCATGGGCATCAACACCCACATGTTCTGCTGGGAACTGAAGCCGGGAGAACGGTTTTACACGCCGGAAGCGATTCTTTCCATGTCTTCCACCGGTTTTGAGACACTGTCCCATCAGTTTCATCGGGTGATCCGGGAGCATGTGTGCCGGGGCAAATATAAGCTGATTGAACGGCCGGTGCTCATCAACAACTGGGAAGCGACTTATTTTGATTTTAACGAGGAAAAGCTGGTGGAGATCGCCAGGGGAGCGGCGGAGCTCGGCGTGGATATGCTGGTCATGGATGACGGCTGGTTCGGACAGCGGGACAACGATGACGCCGGCCTCGGCGACTGGTATGTGAACCGGGATAAGCTGCCCGGCGGCCTGGAAAGCCTGGTGGCGAAGGTGAACGATCTGGGGATGGATTTCGGTATCTGGTTTGAGCCGGAAATGATCTCGGAAAACAGCGATTTGTACCGCGCTCACCCGGAGTGGGTGGTCCGCATTCCCGGGCGGAAGCCTGTGCGCGGGCGGTATCAGCTGGTGCTCGATATGAGCCGTCCCGATGTGCGGGATTATCTCTTTGATGTGATGAGCCGTATTTTGAACTGTGCCAATATCAGATATGTAAAATGGGATTTTAACCGGAGTGTCAGCGACTGGTATTCGGAGCTTTTGCCCTCCGGGCGGCAGAAGGAGATGCCGCACCGTTTCGTTCTCGGGCTCTATGATCTGCTGGAGCGGCTGACGCAGGCGTTCCCCGATGTGCTTTTTGAGGGGTGCTGCGGCGGCGGCGGACGGTTTGACGCGGGTGTTTTATATTATTGCCCGCAGATCTGGTGCAGCGACGACACGGACGCCTTTGAGCGGACGCAGATTCAGTACGGGACATCGTTCTTTTACCCGATTTCCACTATAGGTTCCCATGTCTCCGCTGTGCCGAATCACCAGACAGGACGGACCACTTCCGTCAAGGCCAGAGGGGTGACCGCCATGGCCGGTACCTTTGGATATGAGCTGGATCTGAATAAGCTGCTGCCGGAGGAGAAGGCGGAAGTGAAAAAGCAGATCGGGCTGTTTAAGGAATACGGACCGCTGATTCATAACGGAAAGTATTACCGGCTGAGCAATCCGTTCGAGGATCAGTACGCGGTCTGGGAGTATGTTTCCTCCGACGCGAAAAAAGTGCTCGTCCAGGGGATGATTTTCCGGACGGAGCCAAACATGCTCCGCTATCCGATTTACCTGCGCGGGCTGGATCCGGAGAAAAAATACCGCCTCCGGGAAGATGGCATTATCTACTCCGGCAATGCGCTGATGAACGGCGGCATCCTGATTCCGAAGGCGTGGGGAGATTACGTGCCGGTGGAGATGTATCTGGAAGCAATCGATGGGTGAGGGAGAAAAAGGAAATCTTCCGGAAATGTCGGAGGAAGCCAGGAAAGAAATAAAAGAGCAGGAATAGCATAATCAGCAGGGTATTAAAGGAGTCGGTGAACCGGGATAAATTCCGGGTCTCCGGCTTTTTTGTGTTGCTCAGGGGCGCGAAAGGAATCTGATTCTTTTGCGGACACTTTTCCGACAGCTACAGGATTCATCTCGAAGTAAAATACAATGTTCTCAATGGATACAAGTTTATCAATGTATCGATTCAATTTCCTGACAATTGACTATATCCGGCATTTTTTGTAGAATAAAAACAGAAACAGGAAAATGATTTCAGAAAACATAGGGGATTCATATGCTGCCTGAAGAAAAAGCGGAATATATGGTAAAATAATCTGCGGCATGCAGGCCGGTCTCATAACGGTGAGGAATATTCCACTCAGTATCCCATCGTTTATGTTTGTCCAGATTGCGTTGCTTGACGACCGCTAGTGATCATGGAATTGTGCAGGCGGAAAATGAAAGGACAGGAGGAGAGGGCATGACAGAAGAGAAAATCAAAACAGCGGATGAAAATGTAAACCTTCTGGAAACAGGCGCCGCGCCAGCCGGTGAAAAATCAAAGCCCCGTTATCTTCATGAAGAGTTTTATACCATGATGAGGGAGCTTGATAAAATTGAAAATGAGGAAACAAGAGGAATATTCAAATATAATTTCAGTATTTCCAGAATTCTGAAAAAGGTGAAAGATAAAAATCCTATGCAGGGACAGTGGATCGGGTATGTGGAGAAGATGATCAAATTAGAAAATCAAATACCAGGGAAAGATGTATTTTCATACATCTCTGACTGTTTACAGAAAAGAAAAGACGGAGAATTTAATGGGCTGGAAGGATTAGTTAACCAGAAAGAGCTGTGTAAGGAAATTAAGATCAACCCATCGACGTATTCCATGCGGAAAGCAAATGGGACTCCGTTCAACCGTGAGGAGATTGATAAAATTGTCAACGCGCTCAAACTCTCGTCGGAATATTCGGAATGCCTTTACTGGATATCGAAATGCCCGATGGATATCAATGATCCGTTCTATCTGCAACTCATGAAAAATGTTTATGAAGTCCTGGGAGACAAAAAAGAGATACTAAAGAAACGACTCTGGTGGTTGGAATCTCTCATGGAACAGCAGGATGAATCCGCTGATGAATCTGTCGAAGGACAGGGGGAAGAAGACATCAGAAGAAAGGAACAGAAAGAAAAAGCGGATTTCTGGGAAGTGGAAGAGAAAATCAGAAAAGAGAAAAATATTAAAGTGGCTGATATCGTGCCGGAAGGGCTTTCCGAGAGGACCTGGAACCGATATAAAAATGCTAAAATTAGACCTGGCCTCCTTGATATTATCAGTTGCTGTATCAGTCTGGAAGCGAACATGAAGGAGACAAGTCAGCTGTTAAGTTCGTCCGGCTACACCTTACAGGATGTAGAAAATGCAGAACAGAAAGGTATCAGAGTTGCCAAAGACCTGAAGCAGCAAATCTGGAAGCTCAGTACACACACCAACAGTGTGGCAGATGATGACGGAAAGAACAGGCGTAAGGAGGGATGACCATGAAAATCAAAGAAATAGAAGGGAATGGCGGGGATTTCATTAAATTTCAGGATGACTATAAGAAAGGATTAAAAAAAGGACAGAATTTTGCAAAAAGATTCATTATCCCCTGTTTTGGAAGCAGCGGATTTGAAACGGGGGAGTTTTGTTCCGGCTTCTTTAAAGGGATGGATGAGGATGAAGAGAAAGAATGGATGGCGCTGCTCTTTCAGGCTAACCATCTGATGGCGTATGGGGAAGATAGCGGCGACCGGTATCTCCTGGACAATTCAGATAATATGACGAAGGAGCAGCTGTCATACAATGCGGAACTGTGTGCTGCCACTGTGATAAATAAATGTGAAGAAATGACGAGGTTCCAGGCAGGTGACGGTTCCTGGGATTTTGCAGACATTGACCCGGTAGAAATCGAGTTCCCGGATGAAAGTATCGAATTCTGGGCTGAAAATCCGGAACTTCTGGGCTACATGATCGGAATGCTGGAAGCTGTAAGCGATGTCTGCACCCAACAGGCGCAAAAAAAAGAGAAAGCAGACGCTGTGAAAGAAATCCTGGAGGGGATTGCAGCAGTTTCCCTCAGTATCGCGGCACTTCTGTTCATCCCTTCCCTCAGGGCAGGCGGGCAGATGTCTTTAACACTCAATAAGTACGTATCGCGGGCGCTGTCCGGTCTGTTGGATGTATGTATCAGTGTTATGGGATCTGTCGGGGTGATCATGATTGCGGACGGAGCACGAAACATAGTAAGGAACAGGGACGGAAACAGGGAAAACATTACAGAACAGGAAGATGTAGAGGTTAAGTACGTGCAGGAATCAGAAAAACAGCCGGTAACAGTCAGGTAGGGAGCTTCCCGCCTGCTGTCATTCCGGCAGCCGGGAATATCCACCCTTACAGCTGTGGGAACCGGGGATGGAGAGGAAGAGAATTGAAAAGTAAACCAAAGGATTATTTTTAAGTAATCACGAGGAGGAATAAAAATGGAATTTTCGATTTGTTGGAATGAAATTCACAGAAATGTAGTAAATATTTCAAAAGGTCCGGCGTGGGTTGCCTATATCTGTATGGGAGGAAGCGGATGCTCAGTCCAGAGGCTGAATACCGGGGATAGTTGGCCCGAAGGTGCGGATGAGCTGATAGGTGTTTATCCTTCCGAGGCAGAGGCGAGGATGGCAATTGAAAAGTATATGGAAAGGATGCTTAAATCGTGATTACGTTACATTCATGGGATGGTAAATAGAAGAAGACGAGGAGGAACAGATATTATGTATGATGAGCACAGGGAGACAATTAATATCAGCGCAGAAGAAGGGAAAAGGATTGCTGATGAATATGTCCTGCCATACCTCGGGGAAATATTAGGTGGGATGCTTTCTGATTTTTTTGCCGCATACCTGTCTGATGCAGATGAAGAAAAACAACGGGAAATATTGGATAAAGCGATAAAAGAACTGGACCGTTTCAGCGGCCATGAAGAGCAGGAAGAAATACCGGACGGCAGCCTCCTGGAAAGGTATGAGGAAGCTGCAGACCGCACCACGGATAGGGTATTTAAAGACATGGAATCCCGGGATTTTGATATCGGTGGCCTGGATGAAGCAGAACAGTTGAAGTATATGATCGGGAACATAGGGCAGCATTACCCGGGTTTTTCCGAATTGTCGCCTTCACTCATAGGGGAATTGTATGGCTTTGTAAAAGAAATTGCCGATGAAGTAGTATCCCGGGTACGGTTTGAAGAAAATCTGTCGAGGGAGATCATGGTTTTAAAGGTCATGGGTGTGGTCTCTATAGTTTCAGCCATTGCCGGACTTGCCATATTTGTTGCATTTTTCCTGCCGGAATCCCTGCTGGCGGGTACTATGCTGGCGGCCATCCTGCAGAATGGGGCAATGCCTGTCATCTGTTACCTCATGGTAATGATGGGAGTTTATGGGAAGATCCTGACCAAAACCTTCCAGGATGAGAAACAGAAGATGCTGAATGAATCGAAAGCCCTTCACTTGTCCGAAACAAAATATGCGCCCGCTTAGCAGAAGGAGAAAGTCATGAAGAACACAGAACTAAGCCAGGAGGAGAAGCTGGAATTAAAAAAAGCAAAATATTTCTTTAGAGAATGCGGGCAGGAAGAGCGGATGAAAAAGGATGCTGACCTGGCAAAAGAGTATTGTTCTCTCAGGGGATGCAATGTAGTGATCTCTGCCCATCTGGGGAATGATTCTTATAACGTTTCCTGGCTTCACACGGATGAAAAAGGGGATCTGGTCAAACTGCTTTTCGGGGAGCAGCAGGCATCCGGTTTTTCCCGGCGCCCTGAAGATGGTATAGATCCCGGTGATAAGGGTGCTGACGTACATATAGATTTCATGAAGCCGCCGTGCCAGCATAAAATGATCACGAAAGACGGGAAGACAATCGGGGAAGTACAAAAACGCGCACTGTTTTCTTTTTTTTACAAACTTTTTACTGAGATTGAAAATAGTAATAGTGTGCAATCTTCAAAACGCAAATCGAAGTTGGATAAGGGGAAAATACTATTGCTTATCAGTATCCCGGATTCGGAAATATGGCAGTCGCAGCGCGTGGAATTTCGCACCTTTATACGCGAAGCGCTGAAAAACAATATTCCTGATGAGCATATCCTTATTCTGCCCGAGACAGAGTGTACATACCATTACCTGCGCGGGGTAAAGGAGATGGATCCTGGCCCGGTAAAAATCTTAGACCTTGGCCATACTTCATTTTCTATAACAGGCTGTTCCGCGGAAGGCGGGTTGCAGGCGCAGGATCGGCTCCTGCTAGGCGGGAACAGGATAGAGGCTGCCGCACTGGAAAATGCGATAGCAAGGTACAACGCTGGCGTAGGGCTGCCGATGGACTGGGATGATATCCCTGATTTACGGAAACTGCTGGTACAGGTACGACGGCTGAAAGAGGAATATTGCCGTAAAGGAAAAGACTTTGCAAACTCTTTTCTGAATGTAAAAAATGAAAAAGGCACGACAGGAAATAAAATTGAGATTACGAAACATGATTTTGATGTTGCATTTACACAGAAACAGTATATGGTCTCCCAACCCGGCTTTCCTGAAACAAAAGGTACTTATCTGTCCCTGATTCAGGATTTCGTAAAAAGGACGGTAAAGAATACGGATAGAGTGATTCTGACCGGCGGTATGTCAAATGCAAAGAACATTACAGATCAGATGAACAGAACACTTGAGGAAGTTGGCGTCATACCGTTGAATAACGAGGAAGAAGAATATAATAATAAGTGGATTACAGAAGGTGGAATCGCCTGTGTCCGCAACGCGTTCCGGTTAGAGCAGGAGCTTAGGAAGTTTGAATGCGAAGTGATACCGGGAATTTTTAAAACAAAAGATACCCTCACAGTGTTTGCAGGTGAGCTTGCGAATCATGCAGGCAGCTTTTTATGGGATTACTGCTACAAACCTGCTTTTCAGAATTTTGAAGACTACCCGACAGATATCCGGTTTGGAACTTGCGGGGATGATCCCGCGAAAGATGTCAGTTTATATTGTTTGCTGTATGAAAGACTGGCATGGGAGATACTGAAAAAATATTGTTTGAAAAAACTAAAATCGCTTGAATTTTATAGATTGTTTCATGGTTTTTGCGATGCGTTTCAATCTGAGTGGGAAAAATGTTCGGGGGAAATATGTGGGGATGATAATAAAAATGAATGCCAGAACATCATACTGTCGCACTTAAGGGAAACAATTATTCCAGAGTATGTAGATGCGCTGCCAGACATTGTTTCACAATGTGATCTGTCAAGTCTGTTGTACCTTTCTGTAAACACTGGAATTGAGATGACGTCGTCAGAACGTGAAAAATGGATGAAAAGGCTCAGGAGCAAGCAAGAAGCCGTCAAAGCCAAGCTGCGAGTAATTTCAGCCACGACAATCCGCAGAATAGAGAATGACAGCAAAATAATAGAAAAAATATCAGGAAAATTAACCGATTACCTGTTAGAGCAGATGCCTCTAGATTAATGTTGGATAACAACCAGCCGGGACAGAAAGGATAATTGGAATATGAATGGGAATACGACAAAAACTTTGCTGCGGCCGAATAACGGGCGGATTATCTGCGATGTAAAAGGCCAGGAATTACTGCCCAACCGCAATTTTCAGCCTTTCCATAATGATGAGATCAACCCGAAATTTCTGACGCATCCGGAGTATTTTAAAATGATAGCTGCACGCTTCTCTTCAGGCGGAACAGACGAAAGCAGCAAAGCACTAAGGGGGATATTTCAACAGCTTGTGATGGAAATTTTAGCTCCGGATCCGGAAAAGCTGGAGGAATATTATGAGATTTTTGAACACCAGTTTTATGATTATAGCCTGCTTGCGCCTGATCTTCTGGAACCGTTTCAGGGAGATACGGGATGGGAGGAAGGGCAGCGTAGCTGCTGGGAAAAAGAAAAAAATGGTGTGAGGGCAAGGTGGAAGAGGGTGTCGCCAAAGAGTATCAGGAACGGGCGAAAATCTATACCTGCCTGGTGATCCTGATGTGGAGGAAACCGCTTCAAAACATTGTACAGGAACCGTTCAAGCTGCTGAGACAGTGGGGAGATTATAAAGTAATTGATGTTTCAAAAGAAAACAACCCCGTGTTCCCTTTTGGCCGGGGGACGGGGAGATTTACGCAGAAACTGCTTTACAATGGATCAAACGAACAGGCAGCTTTTACCCTGGATGTACTTGCGCTTACCAGAAGGTCTCCTGTTAAATGGATTGAAAT
>JAJQAD010000066.1 GCA_021204005.1 Clostridiales bacterium | reverse complement strand
TTCTAACTGTACCAACTGTCAAAGACAGGATTATAGGTTGTATTCTCATAAATGTCAAAGATTATCAGCCTGCCGGGCTCATGTCCCGCGATCTGGCGGCAGAGCTCGCTTCCGATGGAGCCGCCTCCCCCGGTGACCAGGATCGTCTTGCCTCTGATCTGCTGGAATATCTCATCCATCTCTACCCGGATCGGCTCCCGCCCTAGCAGGTCCTCGATCGCCACCGGCTTCAGCCTGCTGACGAGCACCTCCTCGCTGGCCAGCTGATAGAGCCCCGGGAGGCTTTTCAGCTTGCAGCCGGTCTCCTTACAGATATTCAGGATATCCTTTCTCACCTGCACGGATGCAGAGGGAATACAGAAATAAATCTGATCGACCCCGTATTTTTTTGCATTTTCCTGGATACTTTCGCGCCCGCCGACCACAGGGACACCCTCGATAAAACGCCCCCACTTATTGGAATTGTCGTCGATGATGCAGCAGGGCTTATAATCAATCTCCGTCGTCTGCGACAGCTCCCTGACCACATTCCGCCCGGCCGCTCCGGCGCCGATAATCATCACCCTGTGCTCCGGACTGCTCTCCTCGGGAAGCGGATTTTTCCGCATCACTTCATTGTAGAACCGATAGGAAAAACGGCATCCCACCACCAGAATCGTCTGCACCGTCAGGCCAATCACATAATAGCTGAAAGGCATGCGTGTGCAGAATATGCTGATACATATAATATGCGCCAGCGAAGCAATCAGGGAAGTGCCTCCATAGCGCAGCAGTTCGTGAAAACCGGCGAAGCGCCAGATCCCGCGATACATCCGCATAAACCAGAAAAATACGACCGTACCCACCAGATACCAGGGAAGGAAACGGGCGTAAGCCTGCAGATACTGCTGCGGTATATTGGAATATATAAAATCAAAACGCAAAAATAAACCGAAAAACCAGGATAAGGTGATTGCGATTATGTCAAACACCATCAACCCCAGCGCGATTACTTTCCAATGATGTAATTTCATCTTCATAAACTCTCTGGTTTGCTATTATAGCAAGCCATCCTCCTCAACACTATCTTATAGTAAACAACTTTATTATATCTCCCATGTTCAGAAATTGCAACAGCATTTTAGATATCCGGGTACACCTATGGTGTACGCAATATGTTTACTTGTAATATTCAAATGTGATATCACAGACACGCACGATATCGCCCTCCTGGACTCCCAGCTTCTCCAGCTCGTCGATGATGCCCTGTTCTCTTAAAAAACGCTGGAAGAACAGGAACCCCTTCTCGGATTCCAGGTTTGTATAACCCAGCATCCGCTCGATCCGCGGTCCTTCGATCACATACTCGCTCTCCTTCGCATCGTAGGAAACGGAATACGGCTGGTCGGAAAACAGTGCGGTCTCCGGGAAAAACTCCTGCTCGAATACGATCGGCGCATCGTCTATGGTCTGCAGCAGATTCCATGCGGCGTAAAGCAGCTCCTTCAGTCCCTGTCCGGTGACAGCGGAAATCGGATAGACCTGTACACCCTGCGGCTCAAACTCCTCCCGCAGCCTGGTCAGCGGATTCCGACTCTCCCCATCGTCGTAAATCGCGTCGATCTTGTTGGCCGCGATGATCTGCGGTTTCTTCGCAAGATCTGCGTCATAAGCCTCCAGTTCTTTGTTGATAGCGTAGATATCTGCAATCGGATCCCGCCCCTCTGTGGAAGCGGCATCCACGATATGGATGATAACCTTCGTCCGCTCGATATGGCGCAGGAACTCATGTCCAAGTCCGACGCCGTCGGAGGCGCCCTCAATCAGACCGGGAATATCGGCGATCACAAAGCCGTGTTCCTCATCCAGATCTACCACACCCAGATTCGGGTCAAGCGTCGTAAAATGGTAGTTCGCGATCTTCGGCCGGGCATTGGTCACTCTTGAGAGAAGCGTAGACTTTCCCACATTCGGGAATCCTACCAGACCCACATCTGCGATGACCTTCAGCTCCAGGAGGACCTCAAGCTCCACGGAGGGCTGTCCGGGCTGCGCATACTTCGGCGCCTGCATCGTCGGCGTTGCGTAATGGTAATTCCCCTTGCCTCCTCTGCCGCCTTTTAAAATAACCTGTCTGTTGTTCCCGCCGGACATATCTGCGATGACCTTGCCTGATTCCGCGTCCCGGATCACGGTCCCGGCCGGAACCTTCAGCACGATATCCTCGCCGTTTTTTCCGGAACATTTTCTCTTCTGCCCGTCGCTGCCGGGCTCCGCGGCAAACTTTCTTTTATGACGGTAGTCGGTCAGCGTATTCAGGCCGGAATCTACTTCAAAGACGACGTCGCCGCCCTTGCCGCCGTCGCCGCCGTCCGGTCCGCCGGCCGGCACATATTTCTCCCGGCGGAAGCTGACATGCCCGTCGCCGCCTTTTCCTGATTTTATAATGATTTTTGCACGGTCTGCAAACATAGTCTATTCCTCACGCACCCCTGCGCATACAAGAATCAGACCCGACTGAAAAGTCGGGTCTTAAGTAATTTTTATTCGTTGGAAGCAACCGGATATACAGAAGCGACTTTCTTGTCTCTTCCTTTTCTCTCAAAACGCAATACACCATCCACAAGGGAATACAGTGTGTCGTCCTTGCCTCTTCCTACGTTTGTACCCGGGTGAATCTTTGTGCCGCGCTGTCTGTATAAAATATTGCCAGCCTTCACAAACTGCCCGTCTGCTCTCTTCGCTCCCAGTCTCTTGGAATGGGAATCACGGCCGTTCTTTGAAGAAGCCATACCTTTTTTATGAGCAAAAAACTGAAGATCCATATTCATCATGTCCTACACCTCCTCAAAGATCAAATCAATAAACTCTCCGTAGTTACCTTCCATTTCCTCCAGTCCCAGTGCCAGCGACCGCAGCAGAAGCTGTGAACCGCTCCCGCAATTCCCCTGCATCCGAAAGACAATTCTGCCGTCCTCCTGAGCACTCTCGCAGGTAAACCTGTCCTCCGTGAGCGTCTCGATGGAATTGATACAAGTGATGACGAGTGCGGAAACCGCGGCGCAGACGATATCATTCTCATCCGCGTACTCCGCATGACCCCGACAGTCAAATCCGGTCAGCTGCTGTTCCTGATTCTGGTAAAATGTAATCCTTACCATAATTAAGCGTTGATCTTGTCGATCTTAACCTTGGTATAAGACTGTCTGTGTCCGTTTTTCTTGTGGTAACCGGTTTTTCTCTTATACTTGTAAACGATTACTTTCTTCGCACGGCCGTTCGCTACGACAGTCGCATCCACGGTAGCACCCTCAACAGTGGGTGTCCCCGCCTGGAACGTCTCATCGCTGACAGCTAAAATCTGATCAAAAGTAACTGTCTCGCCAGCTTCCTTACCAAGCTTCTCAATGGTAATGATATCGCCCTCGGATACTTTGTACTGCTTACCACCTGTTGCTATAATTGCGTACATATGGCACCTCCTATTATCATTACTCGCCAGTTGCGGTGCTGCAAAAAACGCAGACTTCTACCTCACTGTGCGGCATCTTGAATATCCTACCATAGGCACTTATAATTGTCAATAAGGATATCGAGGAATTTTCCCAATTATATTTTCTTTTTTTTAATAGTCATTTTGTCAGCTCAGGATATGGGAAATGCCGGCAATATAGTTTCAGGCAACTTTGTAGGGGCGTTTTTAGCTGAGACGAAATCCAGTGCGTCTGTTAACTCTTAGCTGGAATAATTCTCTAAAAACCCGAACAATTCGTCCAGGTCTTCAAACGCAATCCCCTCCCCCGCCGCTTCCTGCTGCAGCGCGTCCGGCAGCTCGTCAAAACGAATTCCGGTGTCAAAATAAACTTCTCCGGATTCTCCCTGATAGACAGCCAGGTAACTCCCCTTCTTTTTCAGATAATAGGTTTCCGGCGACACATCCGTCATGCTTTCCACGGTATCGGCCGTCTCATCCGCATCGGTACCGGCGCCTGCATATTCGCCGAGGCTTTCCGACGAAAGATTCCCTGTGCCAGCATTCTCTCCGTAACTTTCCGACGCCAGGTTCCCTGTCCCGGTGTCTTCACCGTAGCTTTCCGACGTCAGGCTTCCGGTATCTTCTCCAGGACTACCTGCTGTCAGATTGCCTGTCCCGGCGTCCTCTTCCTGATAAATATCCGTCGTATTCTCCGTGACAAGCTCGGCCGGATCTGTGCTGGTGTTTCCAAAGTAATAACCTGCCCAGTAGGATGCCACGGCAACCGCGGCACAAATGAGAAAAGAAATGCGAATCGCCCGAATCTGTTTCATAGAATAAAACTCCTTTTTCGGTAGTATTCGCATTTCTACATTTTTTATTCAGATCTGTCGGTCAGGATTTCCTCAAAATCAGCTTCTATGCACAGCCCTTTCATTCAAATACTGTAAAGGGTTTCCTTTACAACAGATGAAATTTCTTCGCAATCCTGATCAACGTCGTCCCTTTCGGGAAACTCTTCAGTTCTTCTTCTGTCAGTCCCTTAATCAGTAGCAATACAACGGCGTAGCTTATAACGCCTGCCAGAATTGCGGCAACGGTGGCGACAGCGTTGCTGTGAATCAGCCGGTAAAGCACAAAGTATACCGCAAAGACCACAACACCCATCAGAACAGCGGCGATGGCCGGTTTGACAAAGGTCTTTCTGACATTCGGACTGAATCCGGCATATTTTTTCATGGACATCCCATTTAAAATGCACATTACCAGAGAGAATACAATGTTTGCCGCGATCATGGCGTAAATATTCAGATGGAATACGTACAGCGAAATCGGAAGCGACACGATATTGACTCCCAGCGCGATCAGGGCATTCCGGATGGGGATGGTCATGCGGTCAATTCCCTGCAGCACGGCGTTGGACAGCGTGGAGATAGAGTAAAACACGATGCTGATCGCCCCGGCCATCATCAGATTCCCCGCCAGATCTGTAGTTGTGTGGAACAGCATCTTCATGATCGGGTCTCCCAGTATGATCAGACCGACTACACAGGGAAAAGCGATGACCATGATAAAGCGCAGGGACAGTCCGATCTTTCTTTTTACTTCATCTGCATCTTTTCTCGCATACGCCGCGGCCAGCGCAGGCACGCTGCTGGTGGCAATCGCGGTGGAGATGGAAATCGGCACATTCACCAGCACGCGGTAATATCCGGAGTAAACGCCCCACCAGAGAGAAACCGTGTCGCTGCTGTTGCCCTGGGCGATCGCCAGATTTTTAAACACACCCTGATCCACAATGGAAACAAGATTATAAAGCGTGGTGCTCAGAAGAATCGGGAAAATAGTAAGCAGCAGTGTTTTCATGATGGAACCGTAGGATTCCGGCTTTCCGGTCCCCAGCTTTCTCTCCCGCCGTATCCCCTTTCGCAGCGTCTTGCGGTATCCCAGGAAGACAAAGACACAGAATGCCAGACCGACCAGAGCGCCTGTGCTGGTGCCGAGCGTGCCCCCGGCTGCGCCGTAGGCTTCCGCATAATGCTGGTCGCTCCCCAGGACAGCCGCAACTCTTGTCCCGTATCCGAACAGCACATAAGCTGCTCCGACACTGACGATGGCATTGACAATCTGCTCCAGAATCTGCGATACCGCGCTGGGTATCATGGTTCCAAGCCCCTGAAAGAAACCGCGGATCACACCCAGGACAGCCACGATGATCAACGTGGGAGCCAGCACCCGCAGCGCCAGATAGCTAAGCGGCGTCTGGAAAATCTGTGTCAGGAACTCCGCCCCGAAAAAGACACAGATGCACCCGGCTGTTCCTGTCACACCGGCGATCAGCATCGCGCCGAGGAACACCCGGTAGGCGTTCTCTTTCTGATGATTTGCCATCCGGGTGGATACCATTTTCGACACTGCCATCGGCAGGCTGTAGGAGGAGATCAGCAGCATCATGCTGTAAATCTCATACGCACAGCTGTAATAGTCATTACCATACTCGCCGATGATATTTGTCATCGGAATGCGGTAAAGCAGGCCGATCACACGGCTGACAATGGAAGCGATGGCCAGGACAGACCCCTGTACCAGAAACGTTGTGTCTGATTTTTTGCTACTCATAATTACCTCAAAAACTGTAAATTTCCGATGCCGGCAGCTTTGCCTGTACGGAAGAATGCCTCCTCCGTCTGCAGCTGCCGGGGCTTACTCCGCCGCGAACTCCTCTTCGCCGGCATAGAATGTGATATTTTCCTCATACGTGTTCTGCACGATGCAGACCCAGGTTTTCCCCTGGTTCAATGTGATCTCATTGCCGTCCGCATCGTAATATCTGGTCGCATCTGTCTGGGAGTCTTTCGACCAGGTAACCGGTATGGCGGCTCCGTTCGTGATATAATAGCCGTTTCCCGTCCCGGTGGTTGTGACATCCAGATACCCGCTTTCAGAATCCGCGGTATACCAGTCGCAGACCTGGATCAATATGTTTTTCACCGCCAGCTGCTCACCGGTAATCGCGTCTGTCTGGGCGGCACCGTACTGGTATCTGTCATACAGGCCGGTCTCCGGATTATAGACAAACCATGGCTCGTTGACCAGATAGCCCGGCTGCACAACCACAGCATCCTCTCCTCCTGACAATGTGATTTCGACCTCATCATCCTCATCAAACTGATAATGAGAGGTATAATCTGCATCATGCTCCGTCTCGTATCCCTTGATGGATATGCCATCCGCGATAGATTCTCCTGTCACATACAGGTTGTGCGGCGCATTTTTGGAGGAATCGCGGAAAAAGATGGAGGACAGTGATCCTTCCAGACTGCTTAAGTTGTTGACATAGGAATTGCTCAGCATATCCTCCGCCAGATAAGCCTGCCCGGCGTGCATATAAATGGCGTCAAACTCCAGCGCCCAGTCGATATAATACAGGCGGCAGCTCCGGATGGACATTATTTTTTCCAGGCTCTCATAATCCTGGTAAAAGGCGAGCAGCCTGGTCAGGCAGCCCTCCACCGGCGCCTCATAGATCAGGTCGGCCAGGCAGATCCCATATTGCGGCGTGGCTATCTCTGTGTTGCCGATCATAACGGCAAGCGGGCGCTGCGCAGCCAGTTCCTCCTCAATCCATTCGCCGGTCAGATCGCTTCTGGCCTCTCCCTCGTGGGTGGGCTCCTCCTGGGCCGGTTCTTCCTCCACCAGATCTTCCACTTCGGAAAAACTCAGTTCCGTCTCTGTTTCAGATACGGCAGCCTCCTCCTGCGTCTTCCCGCAGCCTGTGAGCAGCATCGTTCCCATCACTGCAACCAAAACCGTTGATACTATTTTTTTCATAGCTGTACTCCTCTTCTTCTCTTATACTTCACATCCGAAGCCCCTGTGCATATCTCATTAAGCCGAAGTCCCTGTGCACATTTCAAAAAGCAGAACTCTCTGCCCCCGGGCTCTCAATACGATGTACCGGTATTGCACGCGCTTTCCCCCATCTATCTTGCAATACCCAGCCTGCCCAGTATCCTGCGCTGCCTTTCCTCCATCACGGCAGCCTCCTCCGGCTCCATGTGGTCATATCCCATCAGGTGCAGCATGCTGTGAGTGATCAGAAAGGCGTATTCCCGCTTTTCGCTGTGCCCGTAAGCCTCCGCCTGACTTTTCACCCGGTCGACGGAAATCACGATATCGCCCAGCAGAACTTCACCGGAATCCGGATTGGCGCAGTCCTCACACTGCTCCTCCACCGCGTCAAACGCAGCCGGCGCCGGGTACTCCAGCATGGGAAAAGACAGCACGTCCGTCGGAGCGTCAATCCCGCGGGTCTGCCGGTTGATCTCATGGATTCCGGCATCATCCGTCAGCGTGAGAGACACCTCCGCCTCATAGGGAAACTCCTCCGCCTCCAGCGACGCTTCAATCACTTTTTCGGCGAGCCTGCGGTAATGAAAGGAAAACCCCGGCTTTGCCTCGCAGATCAATGTTACCGTCATACCTGCCCTCTCTTTCTCGCCTGCATCGCCTTGCTTTTCTCTCTGGCGGCCTGTCGGTTCTCATATTCCTCGTAAGCCTTAACAATCTTCTGTACCAGCGGATGACGGACAACATCCTGACTGCTGAGCCGGCAAAAACCGATATCGCTGACTTTTTTTAAAACCTGCATCGCCACATCCAGCCCGGATTTCGTGCCGGGCGCCAGATCCTTCTGCGTGGCGTCGCCCGTGATCACGACCTTGGATCCGAAACCGATGCGGGTCAGAAACATCTTCATCTGTGCGGGCGTCGTGTTCTGCGCCTCATCCAGGATGATAAAGGCATTGTCCAGCGTCCGTCCGCGCATATAGGCCAGCGGAGCCACCTCGATCAGACCCTTTTCCTGATTTTTCAAAAAACTCTCCGGCCCCATAATCTGGTACAGAGCGTCATAGAGCGGGCGCAGATAAGGGTCAATCTTGCTCTGGAGGTCGCCCGGGAGAAAACCGAGCTTCTCCCCCGCCTCGATGGCCGGTCTGGTGAGGATGATCCGCCCCACTTCCTCATTTTTAAACGCGGTGATTGCCATCGCCATGGCGAGGTAGGTTTTTCCTGTGCCTGCGGGCCCGATACCGAAGACGATCATTTTTTCCCGGATCTGATCCACATAATCCTTCTGCCCGAGGGTCTTGGGCTTGACCGCTTTCCCGTCGATCGTATGACAGATGATCTCACTGTCCGCCTCCAGAAGAGCGCTGCGGCTGAAAGAGGATGTCTCCAGGGCGTAGGTGACATTCTGCTCTGTGATCGTGTTGCCCCGGGCGGACAGCTTCACCAGCTGGTCCAGCACCGCACAGGCGCTGTCCGCGGCGTCCGCCTCGCCCATTACCTTCAGGTTCCCGTCACGGACCACAATCGTCACATCCAGATACCGCTCGATCATCTTCAGCCAGGCGTCAAATTTTCCGAAGACATTGGACATGTGGTCAATCGGTATCTCCATCATCTGCTGTATCATCGCCATCTAAGTAATCATTCCTCCGTTTATTCCTCAGGTTCTCCCGCCTCAGCATCGCTTCTCTATTACACAAATTCTCCAGCCTCAGCATTGCTTTTTTTATACCACGAATTCCTCTGCTTCAGCATCGCTTCTTTTATTCCACGGATTCTCCCGCCTCAGCATCACCGCTGTCCTGCGGTTGCTCTCTGAGATTTTCTGAAGCAGTTTTCTGATATGTACTCTGCGCCGCCAGGGCTTCCAGTTCCCCGCTGACCAGAATATTTTCCCCACTCCGTCCTATCATAACACTATTTGATAAAATTTGAACCCCATTTTTCTCTAAATTTTCACAATATTGCTCCAGATGCTCCTGCGCAAGAGTCTGAATCTCCTCCTCCGTGTACTGTTTCTCCCCGGATTCGTACTCCAGCCAGGTCTTTTTTTCCATCTGGAACGGCAGATAAAAATCACTTCCGATGACGACCGGGTTCACCTTGTTGATCTCAAGAAATTCGCCTTCCCCGGGTGCCTTTCCCAGATTAAGTTCATACTCGTTGAAATAAAACGTGACGCCATACTTTACTTCACCGTTCAGCGTTTTTTCCTCATAATTCAGTGGGAACTCATCCTCATAGAATATGGTTGTGCGAATCTGCACATCAGCGTCGCTTTGCACAAAACGCCAGGAAGCTGTTTCCCCGCTGTCGTCCATGACTTCGATGGCGCCGCTGACCAGGATATCCCCCTCCTCCACGGCATCGCCGGCCGCCACAAGGGGCGTTCCGCTGCGCACCACAATTGATTCCACTGTGCCCGCATGGGATGCGACCAGATCTGTCGCCTCTGTGTCGTCACTGTCTTTCTCCTCATCTGTGCTCCCGTTTAAGCGCTCCTGGACGACAATATAAAGCCTGGTTCCCTCAATTTTCGTGGAAACCCAGGTCAGATCCGTAAACTCTTTCCGCAGCAGATTCTGCAGTTCTTTACAGTTAATTCCGGCTTTCAGTGAAGCGTAACCGACGCCGTTTTCCTCCAGGCAGTCCAGAATTGTCTGCGTGGAATAGTAAGAATTCCCCTCAATCTCCACTTTCCAGAGAAAGAGTGACAGAAAATACAGGAGAAAAGCCGCACAGAAAATTCCGACAAAAAAGAACCCGTGCTTCCGGTATTTTTGCGCCAGAAAGGGAAGTCCGATTTTGCGGATTACGGAAATCTGCGTTCCGGTTTTTTCCAGGGCAGGCGCAATTATGCCGAATGCCGCACGGCTGATGTAAAAGCTGTAACCGTCCTCCTCCGGCATAATACCCCAGAGCACAATATCCATTCCCGTACAGAGGTTTAAAAACCGCTCCGGCGAATATCCGGTGATTTGGACATACAGATATCCCCTGAAAAATTTGATGAGCTTTAACATGAAAAGACCTCGAAACTATGATTTCTTTTTCTAGTACAGCGTATCCGAAGTTCCTGTGCAAATATCTGAGAACATTTTTCTGAGAGTGCAGTGAAAAAACGCAGGCGTGACGAGCTACGCTGAGGATTTTTCCGCTGTGCTATCGGGAAAATGAGCCAGACTATTTGCACAAGGGTTTTCGATATGCTGTACTAACGTCCATATTCCACTCTCTGAATGTTTCCGGATATTTTCATGTCGTCGTTTGTGTAATAGTCAATGTTCAGCGCGCGGCCGGAAATCACAATCTGTCCGTGTTTCAGCGAAAGGCGGATTTTATCGGATTCATAAGCCAGGATTCCGCGATAGTTTTCCACGGTGAGATCTCTTTGTCCGAGGATTGTCACAATCGCCTCGCCGAGAACCAGGTCTTTCGGCAAATGAAATTGCTCTGTCATCTGTGCGGTAAGTTTTCTGTTTTTTTCATGCTTCATATTAGTATGTATGATACCGGGAACAAAAGCCCGAAAGCGGACATTACTGTTCCGTTCACGCCTCAGGAAAAACCAGATCCTTTATTTCCTGCTGAACATCTGCATACCCGGCTCCGTTAACGTCCGGGAAGAACATTGCAGCATGTATCATATCCTATTGTCATTTTTATTCAGTATATGAAGCAAAGCCGCCTGAAAGAACTCAGGGCGCATATAAACGATTTCTTGCGCAAAATAGCAGAATTTCTATTCCGGTTTATCCGGGTTTTGGAGAATTACCGGAGCGCGTCGAAAAACATTTCGTAAAAATCATCCTCTCCCAGAAGCATGGGGGAATTCTCCCCGCCGCCGTTGGTGCTCCGCTTCATGGTCGCGACAAATTCCTCCCCGGCCAGAATCAGATCCATCTCATAAATCTCATACCCCAACTCCCGGCATTTGGCACAGAACGCGGAGTAGGGTTCCTTCTCCTGCCGTGTTTTCAGAAGCTCCTCGCGGAGGGCCGGATCCTGCATCGCTTTCTTTTGCAGTGTGTCAAGTAATTCCAGTGTGTTCATGGCGTTTCCTCCTCTGTAGTCCATGTAGGATTTACCTACTTTGACTACTTCAACTACTATGATTTAGATACACGAGTTTTCTTTCTCCGCAGCCCGCTAAATCCTGATTTTGTTTGATTTGTGGGTTGTATTATTCCTCTGCGCCCGCTAAATCATTGATGTATAGTCAGATATGTTTGCTTATGGTTGTGCTCGTGATTCGTGGTTCGGTATATTTACTTATGATAGGGCTCATGGTTCATGATCCGGTATATTTACTTATGATAGGGCTCAAGCTTCATGGTCCAATAATTACTTATGGTAGGGCTCGTGATTCATGATCCGGTATGCGCGGTATATCTGCTCCAGCAGAATCACCCGCATCAGCTGGTGAGGAAAAGTCATGTCGGAGAAGCTCAGCTTTAAATCAGCGCGCCGCAATACCGCATCCGACAGTCCCAGGGAGCCTCCGATGACAAATCCGATATCGCTTTTCCCGTGCAGACCGAGATCCTGCAGTTTTTCGGAAAAAAGCGACGGAATCCAGCTTTTTCCCATCGATCGCGAGTGCGATGAGGTATGTATTTTCCCGGATCTGTGCCAGAAGCCGGTCGCCCTCTTTGTCCTTAATCTGCCTGACCAGCGCCTCGCCGGCGGCATCCGGCGTCCGCTCGTCTGAGACCTCAACAATCTTTAATTTGCAATAGCGCGACAGGCGTTTGGCATACTCATCCACAGCCTGGCGGTAAAAGTTTTCCTTTATTTTCCCTACAGTGTATAATGTGATGTTCATAAAAATTTATTACTCCATACTGTTATTTCATAGGAAAGAGAAGACTAAGATTTTATTGTCATGTAACATATTATGATTATGTAACATACAATTTTTCTCAAAAAGCAAAATATCTCTACAATACGGGCGAAAACATCTTATGTACCGTTTCCGTCCGTATGCCGCGCTGCTTCCTACGGACAATTTTGCTTTCCTTACCCTTTTCGTCCGTATGCCACACTGCTTCCTACGGACGATTTTGCTTTCCTTACCCTTTTCGTCCGTATGCCACACTGCTTCCTACGGACGAT
>JAJQAD010000037.1 GCA_021204005.1 Clostridiales bacterium | reverse complement strand
AAAAACCTTTTGTCTTACACAGTGAATACGAGCCCACCGGCGATCAGCCCCAGGCCATCGCCGAACTGGTCAAAGGCTTCAAAGAAGGCAATCAATTCGAGACTTTGCTGGGTGTGACAGGCTCCGGTAAGACGTTTACGATGGCAAATGTCATACAGGAATTGCAAAAGCCGACTTTGGTAATTGCGCACAATAAAACCCTTGCTGCCCAACTCTACGGAGAATTCAAAGAATTTTTCCCTGAGAATGCAGTGGAGTATTTTGTATCCTAGTAGGAGACCATTTTCCAGTTGACCAGATTTAGTGTTGATTCGTGTTGTTTATCCCAACATTTTGTAGATTGGATGGTATAGCAGGGGTAGGATAATACTATATGGATTTCCCGGTTTAGGTGACCTTCATTCGTAACGAGGGCTTTTGGATAAATAATATGTTTTTATTTTTCATGTCGGAGATTCTCTTTTCCGACATATTCTTTGTTGAAATTTCATAATGTTAAATCATACCTTTTTTACTTATGAGCAATAAGCGAAAATGCATTTTTTGTATTGCAGTACATAGCTCGTCTGTTTCTGTTATTAGACAGTGTTCAGGCGGGCTTTTTTTGTTTTCGGCTTAAATGTGCGGAAGCATAATACACGAGTATAGGAGGTATTCTTTCATGTCCCAGAACCAAAAAAATTTGATTGTCATTGACGGTGTCAGATATTATGCTGATCGACCATCTTCCTGTAAAAGCTGTTACTTTTGGAAGAACAATAAACGCGGATGTATTCTTGGGAAAAACAACTGTTATTATCTTGCAGAAGCGCCTAAGAAGTCAAAATGCGATGGCTGTCCTTATGCGAAAGGACGTACATGCGCTTCGCTGGCATGTTATAAGGAACTTGAAAAAAGAATCAGGAGGTGAGACAGGTGAGTAACAAAGACAATGGTGAATTCCGTCATTATGATCGGCTTGCAAAGCAGGCGGATAAAGATCAAAAGCCAGTTAACTCTGCTCCGGGCAGCTGTAAACATTGTGAGTATTATCAACCCGGATTTAAGTACCGCAAATGTTTTTTTGCCGAATGCTATTACAAGAAAGATATCAATGTATTTCGGCGTAAGCCGCATGTCAAAGACCGGTATTCCCGAAAAGAGACAGTTTGAAGACTGATATTTTGTATTAGAAGTTGAAAGGAGAAAATCATCATGGGGAGGAATATGACGGAAAATCCGGTGCGGTTTTCCAGAGATAAACCCAAAGAATGCAAGTATTGTTATTTTTGGCAGCCCGGGAAAAAATTCTGTGAGCTTGGTGAAAAGAACTGCTTTTATATCATAAAAGAAGAGCCGCCGCCGGAACCGACCAGATGCGATGACTGCCCTTATGGAAGGGTAACACCCTGCATAGGATGGTGTACAGTCGATGTGCTGAATGAAGTCCTGATGAAACGGAAGCAGGAGAAAGCGGGAGAGGAGGTGGGAAAATGCCAGTCTTCCGCGTAGAAAAAAATGAAAACTATACGACGATGAGCAACTGTCATCTGAAAGATCCGCGGCTTTCCCTGAAAGCAAAGGGTTTGCTCTCACTATTTCTCAGCCTGCCGGATTCCTGGAAATACAGTGTGGGTGGCCTTGCGAAAATATGCAAGGAAGGGAAGAGCGGTATCTGTTCCGGGTTGAAAGAATTGGAGGCTGCCGGATATCTGTGCCGGGAACGTCAGAGGGATGAGCGCGGGCAGCTCCGCGAAAATCTTTATATTATCTTTGAATCGCCGCAGGATGGCTCCGGCTCACCTATGTCCGAAAATCCAGCGCTGGATAATCCTGCACTGGAAAAGCCTGTACAGGAAAAACCTACGTTGGATAATCCTGTGCTGGAAAAACCTGTGCTGGAAAACCGCACACAATTAAATAAAGATGTATTAAGTAAAAAAGAATCAAATACGGATTTAATCAATGGACGAAGGGAGAAAGAGCCGCGGCACAAATATGGGGAGTACAGCAACGTCCTCTTAACTGATTCTGAGTATCAATCGCTGCGGCAGGAGTTTCCCCAGGATTACCGACAGCGGATAGAGAGGCTTTCTGAGTATATGGCATCCACCGGTAAGTCTTACAAGAGCCACCTTGCCACGATCCGCAGCTGGGCGAGGAAAGACAGAAGGGAGTCAACATCAAAATACAACCATGACAATTACAGATGCGAGGAGGGAGAGAGCCTATGAATGATGTGTTATCCTCTTTCCTGGAGCGCTTTACGAAGACCGAACCATCCGAGAATGAATATCTCGGCGAGGACGGTCTTTTTTTCTGCCGGAAATGCCATACGCCGACGCAGTGCCGGATTGAGGTTGGCGGCGTAACAAGCATTGTCTCCTGCATCTGCCGGTGCCGGCAGGAAGAACTGGCACGGCGCAAGCAGGAAGATGAGGAAGCAGAGCGTCTGGAGCGGATTCGGAGATTAAAAGCAAACGGCATTCAGGACAAAGCCCTGCTCGGCTGGACCTTCTCCATTGCAGAAAATTCTCCCACTGTCCAGATGGCAAAGCGGTATGTGGAACAGTGGCCGGAAGTCAAAAGTCGTAACCTTGGCCTGCTCCTTTGGGGTGATGTTGGGACAGGAAAATCTTTTATCGCAGCCTGTATCGCCAACGCCCTGATGGAGAAAGGCGTCCCGGTATTGATGACAAATTTCTCTAAGATTTTAAACCAGATGGGCGGGATGTATTCGGACGAACGGTACCGGTATATCGCTTCTTTCTCAGCCTATGACTTGCTGGTAATTGACGACCTGGGGATAGAGCGCAGTACCGAGTATGCACTCGAACAGGTCTATGCGGTCATCGATGAGCGTTACAAAACCGGGAAACCGCTGGTCATCACGACAAACCTGACGGTGAGCCAGATGAAGAACCCGGAGGATGTCGCTCACGCGAGGATTTACAGCAGGGTGTTGGAGTTATGTACTCCCGTGCAGGTGCATGGCAATGACCGGCGGACAGAGATCGGCAGAGACAAGCAGGAGCTTGTGAAAAATATCATCCGAGGATAAGGAGGTGGTTCCCGTGGCAAGAGATGGATAAGTGTATTCGCAAAAGCCGAAATATGATTGGAGGTGTTGAAAGCAATGTCAAAACGGGCAGTTGTGACTGCCGTAGTCAACCAGAAAGGTGGAACCGGAAAGACCACCACATGTGAGAACCTAGGGATCGGCCTGGCGGCGGCTGGGAAAAAGGTGCTTCTGGTCGATACCGACCCGCAGGCCAGCCTGACGATTTCCCTGGGGTACCCGCAGCCGGATGACCTGTCCACTACCCTGTCGGACCTGATGATAAAGACCTTGAATGATGAGCCGGTATCTGTAGGGGAAGGGATTCTCCACCATGCGGAAGGTGCAGATCTGATCCCGACCAACATTGAACTGGCGGGGATGGAAGTTTCCCTTGTCAATGCCATGAGCCGGGAGCGGACGCTCGACCGCTGTCTCGATTCAGTGCGTTACAAATACGACAACATCCTTCTGGATTGTATGCCGAGTCTCGGGATGCTGACAGTCAATGCATTAGCCGCCTCGGACAATGTGCTGATCCCGGTACAGGCGCAGTACCTTTCTGCCAAAGGTCTGGAACAGCTACTCCAGACGGTAAACCGGGTCAAACGCCATATCAACCCGAAACTGAAGATTGATGGGATCCTGTTAACCATGGTAGACGGGAGGACTAATTATAACAAAGAAATCGCGGATCTGATCCGGGAGACTTACGGGAAGAAACTGAAAGTATTCGATACGGTAATTCCCCGTTCGGTTCGTGCAGCGGAGATCAGCGCTGAGGGAAAAAGTATTTATGCGCATGACCCAAAGGGGAAGGTGGCTGCCGCCTACCGTGCGCTGACTGAGGAGGTAATGCAAAATGAGCAGCAAAAACGCAAACGTCAAATTAGCCAGCTTCGATGATATCTTTTCCACCGAGGAGAGCCGGGAAGCTGCCGGAAGGGAACAGGTCCAGGATATTCCGGTATCAGAGCTTCACCCGTTTGAAGGGCATCCGTTCCGTGTGGTGGACGATGAGGCTATGACCCGAACGGTGGAGAGCATTTCAAAATACGGAGCGATCGCTCCGCTTCTGGCCCGGTCTGACCCGGACGGCGGTTATGAGATTATTTCCGGGCACCGGCGGTGCCATGCGGCGGAACTGATCGGGTTGGAAACCCTGCCGGTGATCGTAAGGGAGATGGATGATGATGAGGCTATCATCGCGATGGTCGATGCCAACCTGCAGAGGGAGACGATACTGCCGAGTGAGCGGGCATGGGCGTACAAGATGAAACTGGATGCGATTAAACATCAGGGAGCCCGGACAGATTTAACTTCCCGACAAGTTGTCGGGAAGTTGGAAGCAGCTGATGTACTGGGACAAGATACAGGAGAAAGCGGTCGTCAGGTTCAAAGGTATATCCGTCTGACCAACCTTATCCCGGAGCTAATGGATATGGTGGATGAAAAAAAATCGCGTTTAACCCGGCTGTGGAAATTTCCTACCTTTCACGGGAAGAACAGGAGAACCTCCTGGAAGCCATGGATTACGCGCAGGCATCCCCTTCCCTCTCCCAGGGGCAGCGCCTGAAAAAAATGAGCCAGGAAGGCAGCTGTACACCGGAAGCCATGCGTTCTGTTATGAACGAGGTTAAGAAAGGTGATCTGGAGCGGGTCACTTTCAACACAAATGAATTGCGGAAATATTTTCCAAAGTCTTACACCAGCCGCCAGATGGAGGACACCATTCTCCGGCTTCTGGAGCAGTGGCAGAAAAAACGGAGCCGGGAACAGGCAAGATAAGATTTGCCGAAATTTTTACAACTACAATTTTCACAGAAAAAGAAAGGAATTTCACATGATGGATATGAAAACAAACACAGACAAAACAATGCCCTCATTTTTCACTGTATGCGACGATTCAGCATTCAGCGATATGAAAAAAACAATATCGTCTCTACCGGATAACCTGCTGGACGATGTACTGCGGCTGTTTCTGGAGAGTAAGCTGCTGAGATTTTTCGCAGAGGTTATCCGAGATTATGAATCTGAATCAGAACTGGATGATGAGGAGGAAAATTCAGATGACGAAAAAATTACCGTGCAGCTGTTCGGTGCAGAAACGCCGGAAGTAATGACCTTCGGAGAGGCTTTCCTGGATTTTGGGGATTTTCCTGAGGAATTTGAGCGTCTGGATGATTTCATGGGTGAGGGGCTTACTCTTTATTATGACCCGGATGAAGTGGAACGTTTCGGCGGAAAGGTGTACCTTACCGGTGCAGGCGTCGTGTGTTCCCGTGATGAAGATGATGAACTCTGTTCCTTAAGCGGGGAAGACATTTACCTCACTCTCGGCTGGGCGGAGCGCCAGCGCGTAGTTTTAAGCAGGAACGGGGAGAAAATCCCGGCACTGCGGATCAATTAAATTCCGGCCGGTGCCGGGGAAAGGAAGGAACAAATGGATTACAAAGAGTTTTTATCACGGATGGTGGAGAACTTAAAAGAGAGGATCCCTGATGCCGACATCAGCATACAGAGTGTAAACAAGCTGCAGGGACTTTCCTATGAAGGTATCTGTATCCGTCCAAACGACAGGTCAATCGGTGAAACGATCAACATGGAACCGTTTTACCAGGCATTCATGGATGGAGCCAGCTACGGGGAAATCATCCGCCAGGTTGCACAGGTTGCTGAGGACCACATGGCCCTTACTCCTGAACTGAACTCAGACCCATTGAACGATTACAGCCAGGTAAAAGGGATGCTTACCGTTGATGTGGTCGGGAAGGAATTAAACAGCGATATGCTTGAGCAGATCCCACACAGGGACATGGAAGATTTAAGCGTTGTATACCGCATCGTCGTTGGGGAGGTACCTGACATGGGACGAGCTTCCGTCGTGGTGACTAATGAGATGCTCAACCGATATGGGGTCACTCCGGAGCAGCTCCACCAGGATGCCCTGGAAAATGCCGCACGCAGTAAGCCGGCCGTGATACGGGGGATGCAGGATGTGCTCTCGGAAATGATGCCGGTGGATATGCAAATGCCGGGAGCGGAACCGGCCGTCCCGTTTCTGGTTGCGACCAACTCCGACATGTTCCACGGGGCAGGCGTCATCGCCTATCCGGATTTCATGGAACAGGCCTCGAAGATGGTGGACGGGGATTTCTTTATCCTCCCCTCATCGGTGCATGAGGTTCTGATTTTAAAAGACGGACCCGGGATGGATTATAAGGATCTGGAGGAGATGGTCTGCGAAGTGAACGGCACGATGGTCAGCCAGGAAGATAAGCTTTCCGACCATGTGTACCATTACGACGCGAAAGAAAAAGTGTTTGAGCGGGCGGATAAATTTGCAGCGCGATCGCGGGGTGAAATGCAGAAAGATTCCGTACTGGATGAGCTGAAAAAACTGGGGAAACAGGTGGAGCAGAAAAAGCTTACCGACCCTGCCAGGGATCAGAGGGCTTTGCCAAACCGCACGGCTACTGTATCACTCTAATATCTCCGGTTGGATATGACACCGGAAAGCAGAAAACAAAACAATGATATAGGAGCAGGCAGATTTCATACTGCCTGTTTTTCTATATAAAAAATTTTAAGAAAAGAGGACAACGAGAATGAAGAAAAGAACAAATGCAAAACGGATCCTGTCCTGCATGATGGCAGGGCTCACCATCCTTTCCACTGCCGCTTCCCCCATCTCGGCGTATGCCGGGGATTCCGGCGGCACGGTGCCGCTCCTGACAGATGTCATCGACCAGCTGGATGCGGATGAGGTCGTGGAAGCGGCCGATTACGAAGTCGAGGTCGGCAGCGACTTTGATATTTCGTCAGATTTTACCAACATCACGATCCCGGATCTGGAGAAGGTCGCGGTCACATACAAGGAAGCAGTAAACGATGACGGGGCGGATTTCTCCACAGACTATGCCGACACGTATGAGGCAGTCTACTACGTGGAGCCGCTCACGACGGAGCATCCGACCTACCAGATTAGCCGTAACATTACCGTGAAAGAGGCATCAACATCTGCGGAGACAGACACTTCCGATAAAAGCGATTCTTCCGGTAACGATGCCTCTGACGAGGACGATACCGGCGGGGATGACGATGAGGATGACAGTCTAGGCCTCTTAGAGAAAGTCACTGCGGCGCTGTACGCAGGTGTATCAGAGGATGAAGACTCTGACACCACGGAAGCCCTGACTACCGAAGGCGCGGAGGAACTGACCACGGAGGAGTTTGAGGAAGAGATCGAATCCACCGAGGAACAGGAAACCGTGGATGAGGAGACCGGCCTGACATTGGCAGAGGCACTGGAAGCCGGTGAAGAGCAGGGTATCTCCCTGGCAAGCCTCGATGCTGGTGAGACCGTTTCCTATTCGGTCAGTGCAACAGCTGCCACGGTGTCGGCATCTTCCACGACAACTGAGACCGTAACGATCACGAGGGGTTCCTGGTATTACTACGCAGACTACGGCCTCGGTTCTTATATGACCGCGCCCTACTATGTCTCCTACGGGAACATCACAGCGACCGCATACTGCGTCCAGCCTTCCAAAAGCGGGCCGGATGACGGCACTTACACCATCACGAAACTGAGCGATGGGAAGACGCTTGCAAAGGTATGCTACTACGGGACAAAGGCAGCCGGGGATGAAGGGTTTTTCGAGGAATACTATCCGGATTTCTCCACAGGCAAACGCTTCATCATCACCCATCTGGCGGCGGCTTACGCAAACGGCAGCTCCGATGCATTCTCCGGCACGAACGCTACCGGGCAGGCGCTGGCGATGGAACTTTACAATTACTGCGTCAGCCAGCCGGACATCCCTGATGTGGACATGTCTTTCTCTGATGACAGCGTAACCGCTTACGTGGACGGCACGACCCAGCGGACAAAGGAAGTGACATTCAATGCAGATGAACTGCAGACCATCACTTTCAACCTTCCGAGCGGCGTAAAGCTCCACAACGTGACTACCGGCGAGACCAGCGCGGCAGGCGCAAGCGTGACGATCAGCGGCGGCACCGTATTTTATCTTTCCGCCCCGCTCACCCAGGCGTCTGATGTTTCTGCCTCCTGGTCTTCGACCATGACCGGAAGTATCACCAAAGAGTATTCCGCCTACAAGATCACAACCGGTTCCTCCACCCAGGACCTTGCTTTCGTCTTCGGCGAGGGCGTGGACAATGAGAAGGAAGTCACATTCAGCGTAACCTGGGCAGACCTGGTGCAGCTTTCCATCGTGAAGAAGGATGCCGACACCGCAAATGTCCTGTCCGGTGCCGTCTACGGCGTGTACAGCGATTCCGCCTGCAAAACACTTATCACAGAGCTCCCGGCAACGGACAGCAAGGGGACAGCAAGTGTGACCTTTGCCAAGACCCAGGATACCATCTACCTGAAAGAGATCAGTGCCCCGGACGGCTACTACCGTGACACCATGGTTTACACCGTATCAGTGAGCGGCAGCGGCGTTGTGAAAGTGGCAAAGACCTTCACGGATGAGCGTGTGACCGCAAAGATCAGCATCTCCAAAGAGGATTCTGAGACCGGGAAGACCGCGCAGGGCGACGCCACACTGGAGGGCGCGGTATACGGTCTGTACGCAAAGAGCGCCATCGCCCACCCGGACGGCACAACCGGCACCCTCTACAAAGCAGGTGAGCTTGTCACCACCATGACAACGGATGCGGACGGGAATGCAGAAGTTTCCGGCCTGTACCTCGGCGAATATTATGTGAAAGAGATCACCGCCCCGGTTGGTTATAACCTGGATGAGACCGAATATGACCTTACCTGTGATTATGAGGGCGACCTTGTGGCAGTCGTGGAGAAAACCACTACCGTCAAAGAGGATGTCATCAAACAGCCGTTCCAGGTCATCAAGGCCGCCAACAACGGCAAGACGGATGCGGACCTCTTATCCGGCGTCGGCTTTTCCGTGTATCTGGTGAGCAGCCTTACCACCAACGCGGACGGCAGCTACGATTTTGATTCCGCGGAGCCGGTCGTTGTCACGGAAGACGGCGGTACAGAGATGTTCACGGATGAAAAAGGCTATGCCTGCTCCATCCCGCTCCCTTACGGCACCTATATCGTCCGGGAGACGACAACTCCGCACAATTATACTGCTGTAGATGATTTTATTGTGACGATCACGGAGAACAGCACGGAGCCGCAGACCTGGCGGGTGCTGTTGGACGAGGAATTCGAGGCAAAGTTAAAGATCACCAAGAAGGATGATGAGACAAAGCAGTCTGTCCTCCTTGCCAACACCGAATTTAAGGTATATGACCTGGATAACGAAGAGTACGTGGAGCAGGTGACCACCTACCCGACCACCACGGTTCACACTTCCTACTTCACGGATGAGGAAGGATACCTGATCCTCCCGGAAAACCTCTCCCCCGGCAATTACCGGATCGAGGAAGTGACGGCTCCGGAAGGGTATACCCTGAACACGGAATATGTTGAGATCAGTGTGGATTCCAACACCGCGTACCTTGTGGATGCGGTCAGCGGCGACACCATCATCGAAGTGGATTATGAAAACCACCCGGTAAAAGGTGAGCTTACCATTGAAAAGTCCGGCGAGACGCTGGTCGGGTTCAAAGGGGATTTTGTCTATGAGGAGACTTCCCTTGCGGGCGCAGTCTTCGAGGTATATGCCGCAGAAGACATTTACACTGCAGACCACCAGACCGATGAAAATGGAAACCGGAACCTCATGTACGCAGAAGGGGCTCTCGTGGCAACGGTGACAACCGATGAAAACGGCAAGGCAGTCGTGGAAGACCTGCCGCTCGGCAGCTACACGGTAAAAGAAGTGACTGCCCCGGAAGGATTTGTGTTAAACACCGTTTCCCAGGATGTGGAGTTCTCTTATGAAGGTCAGGATACCACGGTCGTAAAAGAAACCGTTTCCTTTACGGATGAGCGCCAGAAGGTCAGCATCTCCGTGAAGAAAACAGACGCTGAGACCGGCAAGGTGCTCTCCGGCGCTACCTTCGGGCTTTATAATGCCGAGGATATCTATGTGGACGGCAGGGTCATCATGGAAGCAGGCACACTCTTAGAAACTGTGGAAAGTGATGAATCCGGGAAAGCAGTCTTCACGAAAGACCTTCCGCTGGGACAGTATTATGTAAAAGAGATCACTGCTCCCGACGGATATCTCATCTCGGATGAGGTAGTGGAGTTTGACGCTTCTTACCAGGGGCAGGATGTCGAGACCATCACCCTTACTTCTACCGTGACAGATGTGCCGACGACCATCGAGCTGACCAAGACCGACCTTACCACCGGTGAAGAACTTCCGGGCGCACACCTCGAGGTAACGGATTCTAAAGGCAATGTCGTAGATGAGTGGGTATCCACCGAGGAAGCCCATGTGATCAAGGCGCTTGTGATCGGTGAGACTTACACCATGACCGAGACCATCCCGGCAGAGGGTTATGTGACTGCGGAGAGCATTACTTTCACCGTGGAGGATACGGCGGAAGTACAGTGCCATGAGATGCAGGACGATGTGACAAAAGTTGAGATCAGCAAGACCGATATCACCGGCGAGGAGGAGATCCCCGGTGCAACCCTTACCATCCTGGATGAGGACGGGAACGTGGTCGAGACCTGGGTATCCGGTACGGAGCCGCATTATATCGAGAAGCTGCCCATCGGGGAGTACACCCTGCATGAGGAACAGGCTCCGGATGGCTATGTAATCGCTTCGGATGTCACGTTCACAGTGGCAGATACCGGTGAAGTACAGACTGTCACGATGAAAGATGAAACCGCCAAAGGTAAAGTCATCATCAATAAGACAGATGCCGACACCGGCGAAGCCTTAAAGGGCGTCCGCTTTGAGCTGCGCGACAGCGACGGCAATGTCCTGGAAGTCCTGAAGACAGACAAGAACGGTTATGCCGATAGCAGCCTGTATGAGATCGCGGACTTCTCGGATGGTGTGATGGGCGATTCCCTGCACTATGTATTGGTAGAAACGAAGACGGTGAGCGGCTATGTGCTGGATACAACAGAGTACGATGTTACCTTTGAGTATGTGGATGATGAGACCCCGGTCATCGAGGTGACATTCGACCTGACGAATGAGAAAGCACCGGAAAGCTCCCACGGCCCGAAGACCGGCGATGACAGCAATGCCCTGCCGTTTATCCTGTTGCTGCTGGCAGCCGGAGGCGGCATCGGCGGCGCGGCTGTCATGCGCAGACGCAGAAGAAGCTGCTAGGAAAAATGTAAGTTGAATTGTAATTGAATGAGGGAGGCGGATCATAGGGAGCTTTTGCTGAGGCGGAGGCTCCCTTTTCCGTCCCGGAAAGGAGACCCAAATGAAAACAGTAGAAAAGACAAGCACAAACGAAACCAAAAATAATCCCGCAATGACACAAGATATCCAGTCGGTGAACCGGGAGCAGACAGCCACCCGGTTTGCCATGTACCGGGATGCCTTAGTCGGAATGAAAGGAGTACGCCATGAAGGAGTTTGATGCCACGGCCACGGAGAAAGAAAAGATCGATGTTCTGCTTGTAGAACCGGGGAAACCTCCGCGGCCGTACCGGATTGGCACGGAACTGGAGGATCTGCAGGCGGCAGTCGGCGGATATATCCAGGTGGTATACCCATTCGATGAAAAAGTAGGGATCATCTGCAATGACGAGGGGAAGCTGATCGGGCTTCCCCTAAACCGTGCCCTCAGGGATGAAAAAGGTGAGATCTATGACATCCTCACCGGAAATTTCCTAATCACCGGGCTTACGGAAGAAAGCTTCGGTTCCCTGACTCCGGACCAGATGGAGCGGTACGAGAAGCGTTTCCACCTGCCTGAGATTTTCGTGAAGATGGGGAAAGGAATCATGGCGGTTCCGTTGGAGAAAGATGACGGTGTTCTTACAGCCGAGGGAAAACCCACAGAGGTTGCGAAAAAATCACCTCCCGCACAGGATGCAAGGTAATTATCAGGAGCACCTTCATTTTCAATTTGCGAACGAAACAGATCAGCACAATTATATTTCGATTGGAGATGATGAAATTGGAGGAGGAAATCACAGGCAAGGTTGTGAATCTGGCCGTCAGCACCACGCGGATGACCGCCCAGAGTGTTATGAATGCTGTCCGGATGTATATCTACCACAGCCCCGGACACCAGTCGCGCCTGCCGCCGGATGATCTACAGGATGAGATCCCGCGCGGGAAGATGACAGTCCGGGAACTGATCGGCCAGGGACAGGGGGTATCCACCATTCCTATCGCCGATACAGAACTGAAAGGGTTTGAACGTGTGGCGAAAAAATACGGCGTGGACTTCGCAATCCGGAAGGATAATTCGCAGAAGCCGCCGCGGTACACAGTATTTTTCAAAGCCCGTGACCAGGATGCACTGA
>JAJQAD010000123.1 GCA_021204005.1 Clostridiales bacterium | reverse complement strand
CCCACACACCGATTCACACTCTGATTCAGCAGATATATGATGAGACCGGCTACCGCGATTATGTGACAGCCATGCCGGCCGGGGAACAGAGGCGTGCGAACCTGGATATGCTTCTGGAGAAAGCGATCGCATATGAGAAGACCAGCTATCACGGACTGTTTCATTTTATCCGTTATATTGACCGGCTGATGAAGTACGAGGTGGACTACGGCGAGGCGGAGACAGTCAGCGAGCAGGAGAACGCCGTGAGGCTGATGACAATCCATAAGAGCAAGGGATTGGAATTTCCCGTGGTCATCCTCGCCGGTATGGGAAAACAATTCAACATGCAAGATGAGCGTGACAGGATGATTTTTCATCCGGAATACGGAATCGGCCTGAAATATTTTGACGCTGAGAGCAGGACGAAGACCGACACACTGATCCGCCAGGTTTTTTCCATTGAGACGAAAAAGGAAAATCTGGGGGAGGAGCTGCGGATTCTGTATGTGGCCATGACCCGTGCGAAAGAAAAACTGATCCTGACCGGGATAAAGCTGAAAAAGGATCCGACAGTCCGTCGCGGCATGGAAAAGTATGAGAAGCTGGATTTTTCGCTCCGGATGGACGCAAAATGCTACTGGGACTGGGTGCTCCCCGCGCTTTCCTCTTATGGAGATAAGTACCCGCTGCAGACGGTTCGCCTGGAAGAACGGCTGGAGAACGAGAGCCGCAGACAGCGGGAGACAGCCGCAGACAGAGATAAGCTGGCGGAAGAATTGCGGCAGGTGGATAAGAACGTTTACAGGACCCTTGAGGAAAAGCTTTCCTGGAAATATCCTTACCGGGAGACCGGCACCTTAAAACAGAAAGTGTCGGTATCGGAGATCAAACACCGCGCGATGGAGGAGGCGAGAGAAATCCTGGAGGAGAACGGGGAGCAGAGCCTTTTCCCGGAAGAGATACCGACGCCGTATCTGCCGAAGTTTGTGCAGGCACAGGAGGAAAACATCGGCGCGCTGAAGGGAACCGCGGTGCATCGGTTCCTGGAATGCCTGGATTTTGCCGGAATGCAGAAAAGGCAAACTTTGAAATTCTGGCTGGCAGAACAGGTTGAGCAATTTGTTTGCGCGGGACGGATGCGCCCGGAGGAAGCGCAGCTATTGAACCTGCATCAGTTGGAGCGTTTCCTTTCCACAGAGACTGCGGGGCGGATGTCGCAGGCAGCGCGGCAGGGACGGTTGACGAAAGAACAGCCTTTTGTGATGGATCTGCCGGCCGGGCTGGTCTGGAACGAGGCAGATTCGGAGGAGTCCGTGCTGGTACAGGGTATCATTGATGTTTTCTGGGAAGAGGAGGACGGGATTGTCCTGCTCGATTATAAAACAGATCATGTGAATCGCCCGGAGGAACTTGTGGCGCGGTACCGGGAGCAGCTCCTGCTCTATGCGGAGGCTCTGAACCGGCGGTTTCGGGATAAAAGAGTGAAAGAGGTGCTGATTTATTCTTTCCGTTTGGATGAGATTATCTCAGTTTCCTGAGGAGGAACAGATCAAATGAAAAGTAACAGGATCATACTGGCCTCGGCATCCCCGAGGAGGAAAGAATTGCTGGCCCGCCTGGGAGCGGAGTTTGAGGTAATCCCGTCAGGAGGCGAAGAAGTGATTACAAAAGAGATTCCGTCAGAGATTGTGATGGAACTTGCAGCACAGAAAGCGGGAACTGTGGCGGAAGAATTGAAAAAAAATACCGAACATATTCTTATCATCGGAGCAGATACGATTGTGGTGAATGACGGTAAAATTCTGGGCAAACCGGCGGATGAAGCCGACGCCTGCCGGATGCTTCGCAGTTTGTCGGGGAAAACGCATCAGGTGTATACCGGTGTATGTCTGATCCGATTGGAGACAGAAAAATGTGAGAAACATACTTTTTTTGAGGAGACGGACGTGACATTTTATCCCATGACAGAAGAGGAAATACGGGAGTATGTTGCCACGAAAGACCCGCTCGATAAGGCGGGAGCCTATGGAATCCAGGGAGTCTGCGGAAAATATATCCGGGGAATTCAGGGCGATTATAACAATGTGGTGGGACTGCCGGTTGCGAGACTGTATCATGAGATGCTGAAAATCAGCCGGGATTGGAATGAATGATAACATAGTCTGTATAGAGTACATATCTGACATCTGGTTTATCTCTGATAAGTAACACAACTGCAACACGGATGAAGATCAGGAGTATCTCTTGTTGCGCGATCAGAAAAAAACAGGTATAATCGTTTTGGTAATGTTCGGCGCGTTTACAGCGTTAAGATATCACCGATTCAATTGATACATGAGGAAAGGCGGAATGGATGAATGAGTGAATATGACGATATCTGTATTCAGACTTTTTTAGATAAACAGCTGCAACTATTTCCGGAGCGCGTGGCGGAGACGCCGGATGAGGCGGAAGAGTTTCTGGAGATCTGTATGGCTTCCGTCTGTAAAAATATACGGGAAGTCCGGGATTGCTTTGATGAGTATGGGGCGGACATTTCCGGCATGAAAAAGGCGGATTTTGAGAAAGCGGATGAGGTGTTTCCGCTTCCGGACGGGAGATATCTGGTAGTTCTGGCGTGACTCTTTTGTCGCCTTAATCAGCAAATAATAAGACGGAGAAAGATTGCTAATGATAAAATTATCTCAGATACTAAGAGGTCGAAAGAAAACACAGGGAGAAAATCGCTATAAAAGAATGATGAAAAAAAGCGCCGGATTTGTCACATCGGGGTTCTTGTTTGGTGCGCTCCTTTTGACAGCGGGCTGTTCCTTCGATATCCCCATTGTCTCATCTGTCACACAGTCCTATGTATTTTCCGTGGGCAGTGAAAAGTGCGCGGTTGAGGAAGCGAAGCTCATTCTCCTGCAATATCAGAAGGAATATGCGAGCCTCTACGGGATTGATCTGTGGAATCAGGATTACGGCGCTTCTGAAAGTCTGGAGCAATATATCAAGGATCTGACTGCTTCTCAGCTGGCGGAGGTTTACACGCTGGATGTCATTGCTTCCGAGCAGGAAGTGGAGCTTACGGAGGATGAGAAAGCGCAGACGGAGACTGCAGCGCAGGAATACATCGGGGGATTGTCGGAGGAAGAGCTGGAGTATCTGGGCATTGATGAAAAAACGGCTGCAGGGCTGTTCGAGCGGTATCTACTTGCAGAGAAGCTTTATACAAGCCTGACGGAAAGTGTATCCCAGGAAGTCAGCGATGATGAGGCGCGCGTGATGGAGGTGGAGCAGATCTGTGTGTCCGATGCGGAGACTGCGGCAGAATTGCTGGCACAGATAGAGTCGGGTTCTGATTTTGGTTCCCTGGCTGAGTCATACAGCGAGAGTGACACGACGTCTCTTTCTGTGGACCGTTTCACCTATGACGATGAGGCGACAGAGGTATTGTTTGCCATGGATACCGGCGACTGCAGTGATGTCATTGAAATCGATGACCGGTATTATATTTTTTACTGCACGAACTATTTTAATGAAGAACTGACCGAGGAAAACAAGGAAAATGTAGTCAGCCAGAGAATGGAGGATGCGGTGACCAGCGCTTACAGCAGCTATACGGAACAGCTGGATTCTGTTTTAAACGAAGATGTCTGGGGTGAGGTGACTGTCGATACGGACCTGGAATTAAATGGGGCATCTTTTGAGGAGATTTACGAGTCTTATTTTGAGCAGTAATTTTCTGCCGGAAGGTAAGTGGATTGATTCCTGTAAAAGAAAAATGGATTCGTTGCCTTAAGATAATGAAAGCGATAAAAGGTCAGCAACCATGTGATTTTTGAGACACATAAGGTTGCTGACCTTTTTAAGATTTTTTTACATCAAAGGAAAGAATTTGCTGATGTAAACTGCTCAGGTATATGATTTCCTATGACGCAATATATGGATTTATTGGATTACTTTCCCTGGTTTGCGAGGATCAGCATGATCTCATTGCTGCGCGCTACAAATTCAGTCATGGCCTCAGGAGCCAGAGGCTGGTTGGAGAGCATAGCCAGGTCATAAAGCTGTTTACAGAACGTCGGTACATGCTCGCCATCCTTATTTTCCAGAATATAATTGACCAGAGCATTGCTGACATTCAGGGTCAGTGTCTCGTCCCCGGCAAACATGGAAGGATCCATGCCGTACATATTGTACATCTTCATCATATCCTGCATTCGGCGTCCCTCCTCGGAGAGGGTGATAACGGAGGCTACGGAGGTGTCTTTGAGCTTCTCTACTTTGACATTCAGTTTTTCCTTGCCGAGGGCGTTGCGGAAAGTTTCCGTCAGGCTGTCCAGAGCTGCCTTTAAGTCTTCCTCGGAGACATCCTCTTTCAGCGCGTCAGTGACGTCCGCGTCAATGCGCATGAACTTATAGTTCTGGTTGCGCTGCTCCAGCTGGGTAATGAAGGAGGTGTCAATGTTGTGGTTCAGGATGACGGCGTTCATGTCATATTCTTTAAACATCCGGATGTACTGACCCTGCTGATTTTCGTCGGTGACATAGTATACAGTCTTCCGGGTGTCTTTTTCTTCCTCGTCGTCCATATCCGTGCTTTCGTCATCTGCTTCAACGACGTCTGCATCGACAACATCAGCATCCGCGGTATCTGTATCAGAAGCATTCTCTTTGTCGGCTGCCTCGGCATCCTTTTTTTCTTCCTCCGCTTTTAAGAGTTCCGGCAGAGTGAGATATTTGCCGTTGATGTCCTTAAAGAGGATGTAATCATTCATCTTGTCGCAGAATTTTTCATCCTTTAAGCAGCCGAATTTGATGAAGGGGCTGATGTCGTCCCAGTATTTCTCGTAGCTTTCCTTGTCGGTCTTGCACATGCCGGTGAGTTTATCCGCGACCTTCTTGGTGATGTACTCGGAAATCTTCTTCACAAATCCATCGTTCTGCAGGGCGCTTCGGGAAACGTTCAGCGGCAGGTCCGGGCAGTCGATGACGCCCTTTAAAAGCATCAGGAACTCCGGAATAACCTCTTTGATGTTGTCCGCGATAAATACCTGGTTGTTGTAGAGCTTGATGGTTCCCTCGATGGAGTCGTACTCCGTGTTGATTTTCGGGAAATACAAAATGCCTTTTAAGTTGAACGGATAGTCCATGTTCAGATGAATCCAGAACAGAGGCTCCTTGTAATCCTGGAATACGGTGCGGTAAAACTTTTTATAGTCTTCATCGCTGCACTCGTTGGGGTGTCTGGTCCAGAGCGGATGGGTATCGTTTAACGGAACCGGGCGCTTTACGATTTTGAGTTTTTCGGTGCGCGGAGATACCTCCACGATTTCTTTCTCGCCGTTCTCGTTTTCCTTTTCTTCGGTTTTAGCTTCCTCCACGATAGTTTCCACAACCACATCTTTGTCGGTCTTTTCTTCCGGAAGAATGGTTTCATACTGGGTCTCCGCCGTCTCATTTACCAGATAAATCCCGGTGGGCATGAAGGAGCAGTATTTGGTCAGCACTTCGCGGGCGCGGTATTCGTTGGCGAACTCCAGACAATCCTCATTTAAAAATAAGGTAATCTCCGTGCCGACCGTGTCTTTTTCGCCGTCGCCCATCTCAAACTCTGTGCCGCCATCACAGGTCCAGTGCACCGGCGCCGCGCCGTCACGGTAGGAGAGGGTATCAATGTGCACCTCATCTGCCACCATAAATGCGGAATAAAACCCGAGGCCGAAGTGTCCGATGATCTGATCGTCGCTGGACTTGTCCTTGTATTTCTCGAGGAAATCCGTAGCGCCGGAAAAAGCGATCTGGTTGATGTATTCATCCACCTCATCAGCGGTCATGCCGAGTCCGTTGTCGATGACTTTGATCGTTTTTTCTGTCGGGTTTACACGAACTTCTACTTTCGGCTCGTAATCATCCGGGAGCGTGTACTCGCCCATCATATCCAGTTTTTTCAGCTTGGTGATCGCGTCGCAGCCGTTGGAGATCAGCTCGCGGTAGAAGATATCATGGTCGGAATAGAGCCATTTTTTGATAATTGGAAAAATGTTCTCACTGTTAATGGAAAGACTTCCCTGTTTGTTTGCCATAGTTATTACTCCTCGTTCAAATGAATAATTTTAAGCTATGGACTACTATAATACCGCGAATCAGAAAAGTCAATAGAAAATTAGCACTCTTTTTAAAAGAGTGCTAACAAAAAATGATGAATCATCCTCTTTTAACTCCGATCAGTTGTCAGCAAGATGAGTTTAAGATGAGTTTAAAATCAATATCTGTTGACAAAATTCATTCCTCCGATAAAATAGAAACCAGTATGTGTGAGTTTTTTAGATGGCAGAAAGGGATATAGATTATGGAAAGCAGAGTTGCCGTCATGAGTATCATCGTGGAAAATATGGATGCGGTGGAGCAGATCAATATGCTTCTGCATGAAAATGGCCGGTACATTATCGGGCGGATGGGTCTTCCGTACCGGGAGAGGCAGATCAATATCATCTGCATCGCGCTGGATGCGCCGCAGAACGCAATCTCAGCGCTTTCCGGGAAGATCGGAGTGTTGCGGGGGGTCAGTGTCAAGACGGCATATTCGAGCAAGATCCATGATGTTTAGGATTGTTTAAGCACGGAGCAATCCGTAGGTAGCATCAACTGTAAAGGTTTTTGAACTTAACATCATGATGATGGAGCGCTTGCGGAAGGGAGATTTTCATGCAGTACCGCAGAGGGAAAGATGGGGAAGCAATTTCCATTCTCGCCTACGGGTGTATGCGTTTTACAAAAACAAACGGAAAAATCGATATAGCGAAGGCGGAACGCGAGATTATGGAAGCGGTTTCGCTTGGCATCAATTATTTTGATACGGCCTATATTTACCAGGGGAGCGAGGCGGCGATCGGAGAGATTTTCGAGCGCAATCACTGCCGGGAACAGATTTATATCGCGGATAAGCTGCCCCACTACATGATTAAGTCAAAAGAGGGTCTGGAAAAGATTTTTCAAGAGCAGTTAAATAGGCTTCACACGGATTATATCGACTATTATCTGATGCATGTTCTCTGTGATGTGGCGACTTGGGAACGGTTAAAAAAGCTCGGCATTGAGGACTGGATCCGGGAGAAAAAAGAGTCCAGGCAGATTCGTCATATCGGCTTTTCCTATCATGGAAACGCCAATATGTTCTGCCGGCTGGTGGATGTGTACGACTGGGATTTCTGCATGATCCAGTATAATTATCTGGATGAGTTTTCCCAGGCCGGAAAGTCGGGACTGAATCATGCCGCCCAAAAAGGACTTCCGGTGATGATCATGGAGCCTCTGCGGGGCGGGAGACTGGTGAATCTGCTCCCGGATACGGCGAAGCGTCTGATCGCTGAGCATCCCCGGGGATATTCAGCGGCGGAGTGGTCGTTCCGCTGGCTGTGGAACCAGCCGGAGGTGACGGCGGTTCTGTCCGGCATGAATTCGCTTGATATGCTGCGGGAGAATGCGGCCATCGCCTCGGATGCCGGGGCGGATGTTTTTGCGGCGGATGACTTTGCACTGATTGACCGGCTGAAGGCGGAGATTAATCACAGCATGAAAGTGGGGTGTACCGGCTGCGGTTACTGTATGCCCTGTCCGAAAGGCGTGGACATTCCGGGGACCTTCAGCGCCTGGAATATGTATTATTCCCAGGATAAAAAGGCGGCGCGCAACAGCTACATGCAGTGTACGATTTACCGCCATGATACCGCCAGCGCTTCCCAATGCGTCGGCTGCGGAAAATGTGAGCAGCATTGTCCGCAGGAGATTGCGGTACGGAAAGAATTGAAAGCCGCGGCGGCGGATCTGGAGACTGTGGTTTACAAGGCGGCGAAAGTGGGGATACGCCTGCTGCACTTGTGGTAAACTATGGTGTGGCGTAATTTTGCGGTTGCTTTATATTGGATGCTGCGTGTTGCTTACAGATAAGAGGAACTGAGTTATGGAATGCAAAAGAAATTATCACTTTGACAATATAAAAGCTTTGCTGATTTTTCTGGTTGTCCTGGGGCATGTGTTCCGGAACATGGGAGCCAACGGCGATAATTATGTTGTGTACAAAATTATCTTCAGTTTTCACATGCCGGCGTTTCTCTTTGTCTCCGGTTATTTTATGAAGTATAATCCGAAGAAAGTTTTTGCAAAGTTATTTCCCTTGTATCTGCTGTTCCAGGTGATTCAGACCGTGGAACGCATGGCAATCACCTGTCTGCAGGGCGGAAACTGGCAGGATGTAAGGATTGATCTCTTTACGCCCCGCTGGACGTTATGGTATCTGGTCGTGCTGATGACCTATCAGCTTCTGATTCCGCTGATTGACACGGAGAACAGGAAACATCAGCTGGGATTTCTGATTTTATCTGTCTGTCTCGGCCTGACGATTGGGATTACGGATGATACGGACAATTTTCTCGCCATGTCCCGGGCATTTTCTTTCCTGCCGTTTTTCCTTCTGGGCTTTTATGAAAGGAAGAATCATTTCTTGCTTACATATGGAAAAAAACGATTTCCGGGAGCATCAAAGGCGGGGGCTGCGATTATGGCAGCGTTTTTGATTTTTTCTTTCTGGCTGCACAACCGCCGAATTGACCCGAAAGACTTTTTCGGTTCGGAGGACTATGCGGATTTCAGCGCTTTCCTGTGGAGATTTTTGGGATGGGTCTTTGCTTTTTTGTGGATTATGATTCTGCTGATCTGGGTTCCGGAACAGAGAATCCCGGTGATAGAGACGATCGGGCGTAATACGATGTCAGTTTATCTGCTTCATGGGGTAATCCTGATTTTGCTTGAGTCGAGTCCACTGAAAGGGATGATTAAGCACAGTATGGCTGGCCTGACGCTGCTGTCCGTCGGTCTGACGCTGCTGCTCTCCTGGGATGGATTTGAAAAGATGTTGGGAAAAGTCCGGATTCCAACGCAGTCGGGGAAGACCCCATATAAACCGGCGGGTTCCGGTGTGGCAAGCCGCAGGTAGCCCGCGCGTTTTCCTGCAACAAAAAAATCTGAGATTTCCTTTTATGAAAGAAAGTCTCAGATTTTTTGATGCCAGTAAATAAGTCAGTGCGGTTTCTTTATGCTGTACAATGATGAAAGCAGCGTTTAAATGCAGTTACGCTTCCCTGAGATTTTTCTGTGCGGTGGAGAGCATCAGCTTAATCCGGTTCAGCTGGTTGACCTCGCTGGCGCCGGGGTCAAAGTCGATGGCGACTACGTTGGACTTCGGGTACTGGTGCCGCAGCTCCTTGATGACGCCCTTGCCGACGATGTGGTTCGGCAGGCAGGCAAAAGGCTGGCAGCATACAATGTTGTTGACGCCGGCGTGGATGAGCTCCACCATCTCGCCGGTCAGGAACCATCCCTCGCCGGTCTGGTTGCCGAGGGAGACGATGTCTTTGGCATTTTCCGCTGTCTCATAAATGCTGGCGGGCGGGTTAAAGTGTTTGCTCTTTGCCAGAGCCCTGGAAGCGGGCCTGCGCAAAAGCTCCACAGCCCAGATTCCCAGCTTTGCCTTTCGCCAGCTCGACTTTTTGAATCCCAGATTGTCTACCTTAAACTTCGTATTGTAGAAGCAGTAGAGGAAGAAATCGATCAGATCCGGTACGACCGGCTCCGCACCCTCGGATTCTAAAAGCTCTGCCAGGTGGTTGTTGGCCAGGGGCATGAATTTCACCAGGATCTCGCCGACGATGCCGACTTTCGGTTTCACAATATCGCGGCGCGGGATCGCGTCGAAATCCGCCACCGTTTCACGGCAGTATCTGCAGTATTTCCGGTGGCTGATTGCCCGGTCTTTTGCGACATATTCCGTAATCTTTTTCACCCATTTCCGGTGCAGCTGATCGGTGGCACCGGGTTCTGCCTCATAAGGGCGGGTGGCGTAGATGCACTTCATGAGGATGTCGCCGAACACCAGGCAGTATACGCCCCGCTGCGCCAGGGAGAAGTTGATCTTGAATCCCGGGTTGCTTTCTAAGGAGCTTAAGTTCAGTGAAATGACCGGAATCTGCGGGTAGCCCGCTTTTTCCAGTGCACGGCGGATAAATCCGACGTAGTTGGAAGCACGGCAGCCGCCGCCGGTCTGGGTCATGATGAGCGCCAGGCGGTTGACATCGTATTTCCCGGAGGTCACCGCGTCCATGACCATGCCCACGGAGATCAGGGATGGGTAGCAGGCGTCGTTGTTTACATATTTCAGCCCGGCATTTACCGCGTTGCGGTTATCGTTTTCCAGCACGACCAGATTATATCCCGATGCACGGAACGCCGGCTCCAGAAGCTCAAAGTGAATGGGCGACATCTGCTGCGCCAGAATGGTGTAGTTTTTGCGCATTTCCTCGGTAAAGATTGCCCGGTCGTAGCTGGACGGTACCACCTTCCGTTCCGTCGGATGCTTCTCTCTGGTGCGGATGGCCGCGATGAGAGAGCGGATCCGGATGCGGGCGGCTCCCAGGTTATTTACCTCATCGATTTTCAGGCAGGTGTAGATCTTGCCCGAGTGGGTCAGAATATCGCTGACCTGATCGGTAGTGATAGCGTCCAGACCGCAGCCGAAGGAGTTTAACTGGATCAGATCCAGGTCGTCGCGGGTCTTCACAAACTGCGCTGCCGCATACAGGCGGGAGTGGTACATCCACTGGTCGAGGACGATCAGCGGGCGCTCCACCGGCTGCAGGTGGGAGACGGAATCCTCCGTCAGAACCGCAAAACCGTAGGAGGTAATCAGCTCCGGGATGCCATGGTGAATTTCCGGGTCAACATGGTACGGACGACCGGCGAGAACGATTCCCCGGCGGTGGTTTTCCTCCATCCATTTTAAAGTCTCTTCGCCTTTTCGTTTCATATCGTCGCGTGCGGCGGCCAGTTCCACCCAGGCTTTGTGGATGGCAGGCATGCTCTCCGCATCAGAAATGTCAAATTCTTCCTTTAAAACCTCCGTCAGACGACCCGTCAGAATCTGCTCATCGGTGAGCGCCAGGAACGGATGAACCAGACGCACCTTGCCGGAGTTGATATCGTCCACATTGTTTTTGATATTCTCCGCGTAAGAGGTTACGATAGGGCAGTTGTAATTGTTGCCGGCATCCTTAAACTCGTTGCGCTCGTAGGGGATGCAGGGGTAGAAAATGGTCTGCACGCCCTCCTTGATCAGCCAGGTAATATGTCCGTGCGCCAGCTTGGCCGGATAACACTCCGATTCACTGGGGATGGACTCGATGCCGAGTTCATAAATCTTCCGCGTAGATTCCGGGGAGGTCACCAGATGGAATTTCAGTTCCTTAAACAGTGTCGCCCAGAACGGATAATCCTCGTAAACATTCAGGACGCGCGGGATGCCAAGCGTGCCGCGTGACGCCTCAGCTTCGGGCAGCGGTTCATAATCGAAGTAACGGTGTAATTTATACTCAAAAAGGTTCGGAATTTTTTCTTTGTTTTTCTCTTTTCCGAGCGCACGCTCACAGCGGTTGCCGGTGATGTACTGGCGGCCGCCGGAAAAGCGGTTGATGGTCAGTAGGCAGTTGTTGGTGCATCTGCCGCATCGCGCCAGTTTCGTCGAAAACTCCAGGTTGTTGATCTCCTCGATGGAGAGCATGGAGGATGGTTTGCCCTCGTAGCGCTCCCGGGCGATCAGGGCAGCGCCGAACGCGCCCATGATGCCGGCGATGTCCGGTCGGACCGCCTCGCGGCCGGAAATAGACTCAAAACTGCGGAGGACAGCGTCATTGTAGAATGTGCCGCCCTGCACGACGATGTGTTTGCCGAGCTGATCCGGGTCGGAGAGCTTGATAACCTTAAATAAAGCATTTTTTATCACGGAGTAAGCCAGGCCGGAGGAGATGTCGGCGACGGTCGCGCCCTCCTTCTGTGCCTGCTTTACCTTGGAATTCATAAATACGGTGCAGCGTGTGCCCAGGTCAATGGGGTGCTGCGCAAACAGAGCCTCTTTTGCAAAATCTTCCACGGAATAATTCAGGGACTTGGCAAAGGTCTCGATAAAGGAACCGCAGCCGGAAGAGCAGGCCTCATTTAACTGCACGCTGTCTACGGTGTTGTCCTTGATGCGGATGCACTTCATGTCCTGTCCGCCGATGTCGAGAATACAGTCCACATCCGGGTCAAAGAAAGCGGCCGCAGTGTAATGCGCGATCGTTTCCACCTCGCCCTCGTCCAGCATCAGGGCGGCCTTTACCAGAGCTTCGCCGTAGCCGGTGGAGCAGGAAGAGACAATATGCGCATCTTCGGGAAGCAGGCTGTAAACCTCCTTCAAAGATAAAACGGAAGTCGCCAGCGGGCTGCCGTTGTTGCTGCTGTAAAAGGAGTAGAGCAGGGAACCGTCCTCGCCCACCAGTGCAACTTTCGTGGTGGTGGAGCCGGCGTCGATGCCGAGATAGCAGTTGCCCTTGTAGGTCGACAGGTCGCCCTTCTGTACGGAAGCCTGGCTGTGGCGCGCAGTGAATGCGTCATAGTCTGCCCGGTCTTTAAAGAGGGGCTCCATCCGCTCTACCTCAAATTCCATGTGGAGCTCGCCGGAGAGTTTTTTCCGGAGATCCTCCATGGAGATCTGATTTTCTTCTTTATAATTCATGGCAGAGC
>JAJQAD010000139.1 GCA_021204005.1 Clostridiales bacterium | reverse complement strand
AAATGGCCGCGGTGAAAAAGGCAATTACAGTAACCAGAAAAATTTCCAGAATAATCGCAATCGTACCGGTGGTTCTCAAGGTAATCGAAACAATCGACCGGACGGTTCGAATCGTTTCAAAGACCAGGGAGGACGGCCAGGCCAGGACTCCCAGAGAGTAAGACGCGATTCCGGCAGCGCTGCCATGGGAGATATGCGCGGAAAAGAATCCCGGAATAACAACGCGAATGCGAACAAAAAGAAAAAACAGAATTACGATAAGAAAGACCGGAAACAGGAGAATTTTGTCAATCTGGAGAAGAAGACCGGGCACAAGAAGCGGAACGCCGTTCCGCAGGCTCCGGGGCAGAAGCCGACAGACGAAATCCGCAATATTATCCTGCCCGAGGTGATGACGATCCGCGAGCTGGCCGATATCATAAAAGTGCAGCCCTCTGAAATTGTGAAAAAGCTCTTTATGCAGGGCATCATGATGACGGTCAACCAGGAAGTGGACTATGAGAAAGCGGAGGAGATCGCACTGGAGTTTAACTGCATTGCGGAACCTGAAGAGAAGGTGGATGTGATCGCGGAACTCTTAAAAGAGGAGGATGAGAGCGAAGACGAGATGGTGGCAAGAGCGCCGGTTGTCTGCGTCATGGGTCATGTTGACCACGGTAAAACCTCTCTTCTGGATGCGATCCGGAATACCCGCGTGACCGACCGCGAGGCGGGCGGCATCACTCAGGCAATCGGTGCTTCTGTGGTATCCATCAACAGCCAGAAGATCACATTCCTTGACACGCCCGGACACGAGGCTTTTACAGCCATGCGTATGCGGGGCGCGAACTCCACGGATATCGCGATTCTGGTTGTGGCGGCCGACGACGGCGTGATGCCGCAGACCATTGAGGCGATCAATCATGCGAAAGCGGCGGGCGTTGAGATTATTGTTGCCATCAATAAGATTGATAAGGAAGGCGCGAATGTTGACCGGGTTAAGCAGGAGCTGACCGAGTATGAGCTGGTTGCGGAAGACTGGGGCGGCAGCACAATCTGCGTGCCTGTGTCCGCACATACCGGCGAGGGCATCAAGGAACTTCTGGAAATGGTGCTTCTGACTGCGGAAGTGCTGGAACTGAAAGCAAACCCGAACCGGAACGCGAGAGGTCTGGTGATCGAGGCACAGCTGGATAAAGGACGCGGTACGGTTGCCAGCGTACTGGTGCAGAAAGGTACTCTGAAAGTAGGCCAGTGTATTGCCGCCGGCGCAAGCTACGGTAAAGTCCGTGCCATGATCGACGACCAGGGCAGACGCGTGAAAGAGGCTGGCCCGTCCACACCGGTGGAGGTCCTGGGATTGAGCAGCGTGCCGAATGCCGGCGAGGTCTTTGTGGTATGCGATTCTGAGAAAGATGCGAGAGCTTTTGCGGAGACCTTTATGGCGCAGGATAAGGAAAAACTCGTGGCGGAGACGCGGGCGAGAATGTCCCTGGACGATCTGTTTTCCAAGATTCAGGAGGGCAGCTTAAAAGAGCTCAACCTGATCGTCAAGGCGGATGTACAGGGATCCGTGGAAGCGGTAAAACAGAGCCTGCTGAAGCTGAGCAACGAGGAAGTCGTTGTGAAAGTGATACATGGAGGCGTCGGCGCCATCAACGAGTCCGATGTGTCCCTGGCTGCAGCTTCCGATGCAATCATCATCGGATTTAACGTAAAACCGGATCCGGTCGCCAAGTCTACGGCCGAGCAGGAGCAGGTGGATATCCGTCTCTACAATATTATTTACAAGGCCATCGAGGATGTGGAAGCGGCCATGAAAGGAATGCTGGATCCGATCTTTGAGGAGAAAGTGCTTGGCCACGCGGAAATCCGTCAGATCTTTAAGGCATCCGGAGTCGGCAACATCGCCGGTTCCTACGTGCTGGACGGCGTGTTTGAGCGCGGCTGCCAGGTCCGTGTCTCCAGAGAGGGCAAACAGATATACGAGGGTCAGCTGGCATCCTTAAAGCGTTTCAAGGACGATGTGAAGGAAGTAAAAGCCGGTTACGAGTGCGGTCTGGTCGTGGAGGGGTTCAACGATATTGCCGAGCTTGATATCGTGGAGGCCTTCAAGATGGTGGAGGTTCCCAGAACATGATACAGTTTGTGTAAAGATAAGCGGGCTGTTCTGAAAAATGGAGTTATTATGAGAAAAAATAGTATTAAGAATATCAGGTTAAACGGGGAGGTGATGCGTGAGCTGAGCGTGATCATCCGGGATGAGATCAAGGATCCGCGCATTCACCCCATGACCTCCATCTCAGCGGTGGAGGTCGCCCCCGATCTGAAGACCTGCAAAGTCTATATCAGTGTCCTGGGCAATGAAAAAGAGCAGCAGGACACGATCGCCGGTCTGAAGAGCGCGGCAGGGTATGCGAGAAAATGCCTTGCCTCTTCGCTCAATCTGCGCAATACGCCGGAGATCCGTTTCATTCTGGACCAGTCCATTGAGTACGGTATCCGGATGTCGAAAAAGATTGACGAGGTCTGCGCGCCGGAAAAACAGGGTGACATGGAAGGAGAAGAATAGCGCTTATGTGCATGGCTTGTTTTGTTTATGCAGATGAAGTCTCTGAAAATGAGAGCAGCACAAAGGTGAAATCAGATGATGCTGCGCAACAGCACAGAGAGTATGATAGTCCGGAAAACGCGGGGGAGAGACGGGGTATGATTTCTCTGGATTCCTTTTTGCGGGAACTTTCGTCATCCGCAACAGATTCGGAAAAAGCACCGTCTGTGGCAATCGCCGGACACGTCCGCCCCGACGGGGACTGTGTGGGTTCCTGCCTGGCAGTTTACAATTACATCCGGGACAATTACCCTGCCATCCGCGTGGATATTTATCTGGAGCCGATTCCGGAAAAATTTTCTTTCCTGAAAAATGCAGATCAGATCCGCTCCGCGAAGAATGCGGAGCTTGTATCATATGATCTTTTTATCGCGTTAGACTGCGGGGATGAGGGACGCCTGGGTGAGGCGGCGCGGTTTTTTAAAGCAGCGCGGCGGACTATCTGTATCGACCATCATCTGACAAACGACAGTTTTGCGGATATCAATGAAGTGCATCCGGAGGCAAGCTCCGCGTCGGAGCTTGTGTATCTTACCTTGAATCCGGAGAAGATCACAGAGGAGATTGCGGAGTGTCTTTATCTGGGAATCGCCCACGATACAGGGGTTTTCCAGTATACCTGTACTTCACCGCGGACCATGCGGATTGCGGGAGACCTGATGGGGCGGGGCATTCCTTACTCCAGAATAGTAGATGAGACATATTATGTGCGTTCTTTCGCACAGCAGAAAATCTGGGGAAAGGCGTTTCTCGACAGTCAGCTCTATCTGGACGGAAGATGCATCTATTCCCTCGTGACCAGGGAGGATATGGAAGCGTTCCATGTGACGCCTGCGGATCTGGATGGAATCGTGAGCCAGCTTCGCTCCACGTCGGGCGTGGAAGTATCCATCTTCCTCTACCAGGCGGCGGACGGCTACAAGATCAGCCTTCGTTCGGCTTCCTATGTGGATGTGGCAAAGATCGCTGCGGAATTCGGCGGCGGCGGGCATGCCCGGGCAGCCGGAGCGTCCGCGAAAAAGCAGCCGGAGGAGATACTGACCATATTGTTGGATAAAATTGCAGCGCAGTTGTAAGCTTTTTCGTAGTTTGACTGGAATATTATTTTGTAAATTATGTTTGACATATTACCGTTATACGTTGGTAAAAGAAAGATCTTGTCTGAACGCAGACGGTAGGAAAATTTGCGAAGTTTTTCGAGTATAGTGAAAGTTCTTTTTTATAATGTACAATGGCATAATAAATGTATATAAAGAGCGCGGCTACACCTCCTTCGATGTGGTGGCAAAGCTGCGCGGTATTTGCGGACAAAAGAAAATCGGACATACCGGCACCCTGGATCCTGATGCGGAGGGTGTCCTTCCGGTCTGTCTTGGAAAAGCCACAAAAGTCTGTGACATGCTGACAGACCGGGACAAAACCTACCGGGCGGTGATGCTGCTTGGTGTGGAGACAGATACGTTAGATACCTCCGGGGAGGTGTTGCGCCGGGGAAGCACGGAAGAAATTACGGAAGAAGCGGTGCGGGAAACAATCGCGGGTTTCGTAGGTGAGATAGATCAGATTCCGCCCATGTATTCTGCGTTGAAGGTCAACGGGCAGAAGCTCTGCGATCTGGCGCGAAAAGGCCAGACGGTGGAGCGCAAGCCGAGAAGGATTACAATCTATGAAATCCATGTGGAAAGTATAAATCTCCCGCGGGTGACCATGACAGTGCGATGCTCCAAAGGAACTTATATCCGTTCGCTCTGCCATGATATCGGGGAAAAGCTGGGCTGCCACGCCGCCCTGGAATATTTGCTTCGGATGGAAGCGGCCGGGTATCAGGTGGAGGATGCGCTTCGCCTGGATGAGATAGCTGCGCTGCGCGATGCAGGGGAATTGGAAAGCAGAATACGTCCGGTGGAGGATGTGTTCCGGAAATATCCTTCCATCCAGACTATGGAAAAGGAAGACCGGTTTTTATATAACGGAAATGCGCTGCGGGAAGACCGGGTGAGCATTGTTGAGAGGACGGCTGTGAACAGCCGGCCGGAAGGAGTGCGGGCGGTCCGGAAAATGGTGCACGGTGATACGATGCCGAAGGATGTATCTTCTAAGGCGGAAAGGAAGGATGCACCTCCTAAGACTGGAAAGCTGGAGATGGCGGATCACGCCACGCAGAAAGATGCATGGTTCCGCGTCTATGATTCCAGGGGAAGATTCTGTGCAATCTACCGGCACATCGCCGGAGAATCCCTTTTTAAACCGGTGAAGATGTTTTTATAGACCATGTTGCGGTGTTGCCTTTTGCGTATCGATACTTTTTGTTACGGAAAATCCTGTGGAAATAGAATCTGATTGCGAAGTACTGTCCTAAATAGTTACCTGAACTCTTATTATAGGACTCTGGAGAAATTATGGAATATATAAAAGATACTCTGAATTTTCATATAAAAGAGCTATCCGCTGTTACGCTTGGCAAATTTGACGGTCTTCATCTGGGACATAAATATCTGATCCGGGAACTGGAAAAGAGCAGGGCGCAGGGACATAAAAGCGTGATTTTTACATTCGATGTACCCCCAAGGTCACTGGAAGAAGATAATTACAAAGTCCTTTTGACGAATCGGGAGAAAGAACAGATTTTTGCTGATGCGGGAATCGATTATGTGATCGAATGCCCGTTTACGGAAGAATTTAAAAACATGACGCCCGGCGAATTCTTAAAAATGCTGACGGACCGGATACCGGTGCGGGAGATTGTGGCGGGGACTGATTTTCGTTTTGGGAAAAACCGCAGCGGCGGTCCGGATGAATTGCTGCATTTTGCACCGAAGCTGGGATACCGCGCCGTGATTGTCGACAAGATGCAGAGCGGCGGCAGGGATGTCAGCAGTACCCGGATCCGGGAAGAAATCGTACAGGGACATATGGAGGAGGCGAACCGTTTGCTCGGCTATCCCTATTTTCTGGATGCGTCGGTGGTGCATGGCAATGAGCTTGGCAGAACGCTGGGGTTCCCCACGGTGAATCAGAGACCGTCGGAGAAAAAACTATTGCCTCCGAACGGCGTTTATACTTCCTCGGTGACGGTCGGCGGGGAATCTTTTTATGGTGTAACAAATATCGGAAATAAGCCGACAGTCGGGGGCGGATATCCTACAGGGGTGGAGACTTATATTTTTGATTTTGACCGGCAGATCTATGATCGGGAGATCCGTGTTTCTTTCCTCTCATTTCTGCGGCCGGAGCGGAAGTTTACTTCCGTGGAGGAGTTGAGGGCTCAGATTGAGCGGGACCGCAGGGCGGCACGGGAACTTATTTCTTCAAATTTTGCAAAAAACGCGTGATCAATACAGATAGTTAAGAAAATAAAACAGGTGCAGAAGCTCTATGTCAAAGAAATTAATGCTGAAAAATATTGAAAAGGCCCAGCAGGAGATTGATCGAAAGACGGAAGTCGTAAAGCAGGGGAGGATGCGCCAGCATTATCATTTTATGGCACAGACAGGCTGGCTGAACGATCCGAACGGTCTGATTTTTTACAAGGGAAAATACCATTTCTTTTATCAGTATAATCCGTATTGCGGGTTCTGGGATTATATTCACTGGGGGCATGCTGTCAGCGACGACATGCTTCATTGGGAGTACCTCCCGATCGCGCTGGCGCCGAGTGAGCACTATGACGACCATAGGAAGGGCGGATGTTTTTCCGGAAGTGCAATTGAGCATGACGGAAAACTGTTTCTTGCGTATACCGGAACCACAAACAATGGAAATGGATTTGAGCAGACACAGTGCATTGCATACAGTGAGGATGGAATTCATTTTGAAAAATATGATGGGAACCCGGTACTGAAGGCTCCGGAAGGTGTGCCGGCCGATCAGTTCCGGGATCCGAAAGTGTGGGAGCACGAGGGCACTTATTATATGGTTTGCGGTGCGAGCAGGGAGAACAGGGCGCAGGCGCTGCTTTATCGCTCCACAGATCTGATTCACTGGGAATTCTTTAACGTGCTCGCGGAGAGCCGCGGAGAGTGGGGGTCTATGTGGGAATGCCCGGATTTTTATCCTCTCGGGGATAAGTATGTCCTGATGTTTTCTCCCATGGGCGCAGGCGAGAGAACCGCTGTGTATCTGGTCGGAGATTTTGATTATGAGACCGGAAAATTCACCTGTCAGGTGTCCGGGGAGATGGACTGGGGATTTGATTTTTATGCTCCGCAATCGTTTCTGGCTCCGGACGGAAGACGTCTGATCGTCGGATGGGCGAACGAGTGGGACTGGATGCCGTTCTGGAAAGACTGGGGTCCGACTTACAGGGAAGGCTGGTGCGGCTCCTTTAATATTCCCAGAGAAGTGCTTCTGACGGAAGACGGAGATCTGCAGTTTGTGCCGATTCGCGAGATTGAGACATTGAGAAAGAACACATCTTTCGTAGAATCCATGGTTGTTTCCGGGGAGGAACAAGAGCTGCAGGCAGGGGACGGCGTATCCTTCGAGATGAAAATGAAAATCAACCTGGAGCGCGCCACGGCGGAGCAGTTCAGGCTGCAGCTGCGGTGCGGGGAAGGGAAAAAGACCGTCTGTCTGTTTGATTTCAAAAATGCGCAGATGAGTGTAGACCGGAATGAGGCGGACGGATGGAGCAGAGGAGTTTCCAGGAGCGTGATGTATCTGCAGGGGAAGAAGGAACTGGATATCCATATTCTTTCCGATCAGAGTTCCCTCGAAATTTTCACAGACCAATACCGGAATAATCATTCCGTCAATGTGTTCGCGGGCGATGGCCAGAATCAGATTCTGGTGTCAGCTGCCGGTGGGACTGTGATTCTGGAAGATATTGAGGGGTATGGTCTGACAGAGTGTAATCGATGAAAAATGGTTTACAAGCAAATTTGTTTGTGTTATAGTATTCAAATGTGAGCAATTAGCCCGTACTCAGTGTCTGGACTCTCCGACCTGACACTTAGTAGCTCAGAAAACCGGGCGATATTAAAATAAAGGAGGAAATCACCATGATTTCAAAGGAAAAGAAAGCAGCCATCATCGAGGAGTATGGCAGAAAGCCGGGCGACACAGGTTCACCGGAGGTACAGATCGCAATTTTAACAGCAAGAATCAAAGAGCTCACCGAGCATCTGAAGGTGCATCCGAAGGATAAGCATTCCAGACGCGGCATGTACAAGATGGTCGGTCAGAGAAGAGGCCTCCTTGACTATCTGAAGAAGAACGATCTCGAAGGATATCGTGAGCTGATCGCTAAGTTAGGTATCAGAAGATAGTACGAGGAGAAAAGTATGAAGAAGACATTTTCAATGGAGCTGGGCGGCAGAACGCTGAGTATTGACACAGGGCGTGTCGCTGCCCAGGCAAACGGAGCGGTGCTGATGCATTACGGCGATACCGTTGTGCTTTCCACTGCGACGGCGTCAGATAAGCCCCGGGAGGGGATAGATTTCTTTCCCCTGAGCGTGGATTTTGAGGAAAAGATGTATGCCGCGGGCAAAATCCCGGGTGGTTTTAACAAGAGAGAGGGAAAGCCCTCTGAGAATGCAATTCTGACCGCCAGAGTGATTGACCGCCCGATGCGTCCGCTGTTTCCGAAGGATTATCGCAATGACGTCACCTTAAACAATCTGGTTTTAAGCGTAGATCCTGAGTGCAGACCGGAGATTCTGGCGATGCTCGGTTCCGCGATTGCTACCTGCATCTCGGACATTCCGTTTGCCGGTCCCTGTGCGATGACACAGATTGGTATGAAAGATGGAGAATTTATTGTGAATCCTTCCCAGAAAGACTGGGATGAGGGAGACCTTCAGCTCACCGTTGCATCGACGATGGAAAAGGTCATCATGATCGAGGCGGGCGCCAACGAGATCAAAGAGGACAAGATGATTGAGGCCATCTATATGGCACATGACATCAACCTGAAGATTAATGATTTTATTAATGAGATCGTAGCGGAAGTCGGCAAGGAAAAGCACACGTATACAAGCTGTGCAATTTCGGATGAAATGTTTGCCGCGATCAAAGAGATTGTTCCTCCGGAAGCGATGGAGGAAGCGGTCTTCACTGATGAAAAACAGAAGCGCGAGGAAAATATCCGCGAGATCACTGCGAAGCTGGAGGAAGCATTTGCTGACAACGAGGAGTGGCTTGATGTGCTGGGCGAAGCGGTTTACCAGTATCAGAAAAAGACGGTTCGCAAGATGATCCTGAGAGATCACAAGCGTCCGGACGGAAGAGCAATCAATCAGATCCGTCCGCTGGCGGCGGAGGTCGATTTGATTCCCCGTGTCCATGGTTCTGCGATGTTTACCCGCGGACAGACACAGATCTGTACGATCACGACGCTTGCGCCATTGTCCGAGATGCAGAGAGTGGACGGTCTGGATGAGAATATCACCAACAAGCGCTACATGCACCACTACAATTTCCCTTCCTACTCTGTGGGTGAGACAAAGCCCTCCAGAGGACCGGGACGCCGGGAAATCGGTCACGGTGCATTGGCAGAGAAGGCTCTGGTGCCGGTACTTCCCAGTGAGGAGGACTTCCCTTACGCGATCCGTACGGTATCCGAGACTTTTGAGTCCAACGGTTCCACTTCCCAGGCAAGTATCTGCGCGTCCACGATGTCGCTGATGGCGGCGGGTGTGCCGATCAAAAAGCCGGTGGCAGGTATTTCCTGCGGACTGGTGACCGGCGAGACTGACGATGATTATATCGTTCTTACGGATATCCAGGGACTGGAAGATTTCTTCGGCGACATGGACTTCAAGGTTGCCGGAACACGCGACGGCATCACTGCCATCCAGATGGATATCAAAATCCACGGTCTGACCAGACCGATCGTGGAGGAGGCAATCGCCAGGACGAGAGAGGCGCGGATGTATATCCTCGACGAGGTTATGGCAAAAGCCATCGCTGAGCCCCGTCCGACGGTCGGCGAGTATGCGCCGAAGATCATCTCTATGCAGATTGATCCGCAGAAGATCGGCGATGTAGTCGGCCAGAGAGGCAAGACCATCAATGCCATCATCGAGGAAACCGGCGTGAAGATTGACATCAATGATGACGGCAACGTATCTATCTGCGGCACTGACGCAGAGATGATGGAGAAGGCCCGCCACTATGTGGAGATCATCGTCACCGACTTTGAGGCCGGACAAGTCTTCACCGGAAAGGTGGTCAGCATCAAAGAGTTTGGCGCGTTTATCGAGTTCGCTCCCGGAAAAGAGGGAATGGTTCACATTTCCAAGATCTCCAAACAGCGCATCAATCGCGTGGAGGATGTTCTGACCCTGGGCGACAAGGTAACTGTCGTCTGCCTCGGCAAGGACAGAATGGGACGGATCAGTTTCAGCATGAAGGATGTCAAAAATAAAAAATAAAGCGGCAGGGGTCAGAGCCCCGGGAAAAGTATAAAAAAGTATAAATATTTATAAACACAGAAAAGCTCCCTGAAATGAAAGGGAGTTTTTCTGTTGTGTAACCGCTCACGTGCGAAGTACCCGCAGGGCAGACCTGCCGCAGGAGCGACACTTTTTATCCTCAGGTGGGATTGACATTTTTAATAATGAGAGATAAACTGTGTAATCAGTAACGTCATCTGGTAAGGGCGCAGGTATGCCTCGCTCAAATCATATTTTAATAGAAAGAAGGGGTTTCGATGACAAAAATTGACATCATTTCCGGTTTCCTCGGAGCGGGAAAGACTACTTTGATTAAAAAAATGCTGGAAGAAGTTTTCAAAGATGAACAGGTTGTTCTGGTGGAAAACGAGTACGGCGAGGTGGGAATTGACGGCGGATTTTTAAAAGACGCCGGCATAGAAATCCGGGAATTAAACTCCGGATGCATCTGCTGCACGCTGGTAGGCGACTTCAGCAGAAGCCTGAGCGAGGTGATTGACACGTATCACCCGGACCGCATTCTCATTGAGCCGTCGGGTGTCGGCAAGCTTTCTGATGTTATGTCTTCCGTAAAAAAGATGGAAGAAACATATCCGGAGGTAAAGTTGAACGCGTTGGTTACGGTAGCTAATGCACAGAAAGCGGCAAAGCAGATGCGGGCATTCGGCGAGTTTTTTAACAACCAGATTGAAAACGCGACTACAATTGTCCTGAGCCGCACGCAGAATACGAAGCCGGAGCAGTTAGATCTCTGTGTGAAGATGATTCAGGAGCTCAACCCCAAAGCGGCTGTGATCACAACGCCATGGGATGAGATCAGCGGAGAGCAGATTTTAAAGGTAATTGAGGGTCAGAAGTCCTTTATGGAGGAGATGATGGCAGAGTTCGAGGCGGCGCATGAGCATGACCATGAGCATCATCACGATCATGACCACGAGGGGCACGAGCACCATCACGATCATGCCCACGAGGATCACGAGCATCACCACGATCATGACCACGAGGGGCACGAGCACCATCACGATCATGCCCACGAGGAGCATGAGCATCATCATCACGATCATGCCCACGACGGACATGGTCACCATCATGATCACGAACATCACCATCACGGAGACGGGGAAGATTGCTGCTGCCACGATCATGATCACCACGCAGATGAAGTATTTACCAGCTGGGGCAAAGAGACGCCGCACAAATTTACCAGGGAGACAATCGAAGATATTCTGAAGAAGTTCTGTGATACAGAGGATTACGGTACAATACTCCGCGCAAAGGGCATGGTTCCGGCGGAGGATGGTTCCTGGATTTACTTTGATATGGTTCCGGGCGAGTATGAGCTGCGCGCAGGTGAGCCGGATTACACTGGCCGTCTCTGTGTGATCGGCACGGATCTGGATGAGGATAAGCTCGAGGTACTCTTCGGACTGTAGAAGACGGACGCGGACGATGAGCATTTTGAAATAAAATGTTTATTGCTCCTGTTTAAGTTGTATTTTGTTTATATTGACACAATGTGAATGGATGGGTACAGGAAACACTTTGCAAGGGGACGGTTGATGTTCCTGTCGAAGCTGTTTCCTTTGCTCATCCCCCAAAATTGCAAGGGGGAACATACTGCAATGGACATACCGGTATATTTGTTTACAGGATTTATGGATAGCGGGAAAACCTCTCTGGTCACGCAGACTCTGCTGGAGAATGATTTTGGTGTGGGGGCCCGGACGCTGATCATTGCCTGCGAGGACGGCGACGAGGAGTATGATGAAGAAAAGCTGGCGCAAAAGAAAGCCACCGTGATCGGCGTGGATTCCGAGGAAGAGTTTAACGCGGCGTTCCTGCGGGACTGTGACGCGGCCATGAAGCCGGATCAGGTTTTTATCGAGTATAACGGGACTTGGGAGGCGGCAAAAATTCTGGAAATGCCGCTGCCGGCCGACTGGCAGATTGTGCAGGTGCTGACGACGGTGGATGCCTCCACTTATGAAATGTATCTGAACAACATGCGCACCATGATGATGGAGCAGTTTTTTGCCTCGGATGTGGTTATTTTCAACCGCTGTACGGATGAGACGCCGAAGGGAAAGTTCCGCAGGACGGTCAAGGCATACAACCGCAAGGCGCAGATTGTGTACGAGCGTGAGGACGGCACGATTGACCAGAATGACATGGAGGAACTTCCATATGATATGAATCAGGATGTCATTGAGATTACAGATGCGGATTACGGCATCTTTTATCTGGATGTACAGGAAAATCCGAAAAACTATGAGGGCAAGACGATACGGTTTCTGGCACTGGTCTACCGGCCGGATAAATTCGGCAAAAAGCCGATGATGGTACCGGGGCGTTTCGCGATGACCTGCTGTGTGGAGGATATCCAGTTTATCGGGTTGAAATGCAAGTATGAGAAAGCAGCAGAGATCCCGCACAAGGCCTGGATTAACCTGACAGCGGAGATCCACAATGAATTTGCAAAAGAGTATCGGGGAAAAGGACCAGTTCTCTACGCGAAAAAAGTGGAACAGACCACCGCACCGGAAGAGGAACTGGTGTACTTTACCTGATGTAAAAAAAACACGAAATACAGTTACTTTGCAGATTCAGCTGAATAATATTGTTGTAGAAAAATGGATGATTTGAAAAGCGATTTGACGAAGTAAAACATGACAGACCTGGCACAGAATATAAAATGCCGGTGGATATATCCACCGGCATTTTGTATGTGCGCCTGGCGGCGCACGTTTCTAACCGGTGAAAGTCCGGAATCCGCCCG
>JAJQAD010000182.1:10294-12912 GCA_021204005.1 Clostridiales bacterium | reverse complement strand
GGGTGCGGACAGCACAGCTGTCATATTCCTTACGCACCTCTGCGCATATAAAAGGAATTGTGCGGAATTCCGCACAGAAAACGGGAAATTCCGAATCATTACCCACCCATTTTTGTGCCGAAACGGGTGTACGAAAAGAAAATTATTTGATTTATAATAATTACAGGCGAGTTTGAATGCGAGAAAAATCTAAATTGACGCGGGATAGCTCAGGGAACGGGAATCCCGGAGCATCGCTCAACCCAATATGCAGAATCTGCCATGTCAGATGGAAAGGAAGGAACAAATATGAAGAAGATGAGGGAGAAATCAAAGCGAATGCGAAAGATGATCGACCTGTTGATGGCAGCGGTGCTCTGCATTGGCATGTTTCCAATCTCTGCAAAGGCGCAGACAAATACAATTACATATCTGGCCTTGGGCGACAGCATTACTACAGGCTACGGACTTTCAAATCCGTCCACAGAGGGATTTGTAGCGAAATTTACTACCGGGATCGAGGGGACGGATACCACGGTTGATACAGACAATGAGGGGGTAGCTGGACTGACGGCTAAAGATCTTGCGACAGCATTAGCCTCCGGCAGCTATGACTCTAAGATTGCCGAGGCGGACGTGATTACGATCACGATTGGCGGTAATGACCTGATGGCGGCTTTTTATGAGTGTGTGGCAACTCTTTACAGCAGCACGTATCAAACCAGCTGTACGTCTGACAATGTGAAAGCCTGGCTCAGTGATGCCTTTAACAATTCCACGCAAGTGGGTCAAATTGTTGCTATTTTAAGTTCAGAAACAGGTGCAGCGGAACTGAAGACAGCGATATCAGCGGCGGCATCAGAATGCGTGGAGAATATAGAAAGCATTGTCGGTCTGATCCATGCAGCGAACCAGGACGCGGTGATTCTTCTGGCAAATCAGTACAATCCTTACGCATCTTTGAGCAACATTATTTATGCGAACATCAGCACACTGTTCGCCACTGCTGTACAGGGATTTAATACTTTACTGTCAGCGAGCGATACAGTGATCACGAATTGCACGATCGTGGATCTCTACAATGCGAATGTGAGCACGAATGTTGATGTGAGTAAGATGAATTTTGATTTTCACCCTGATGCAGCGGGGCATACGACGATTGCGGATGAGATGAAATACATATATGATCTGGCGACAACATATTACACATGGGAGATTCCAATTGAACTCAAGGTTGCGATAAGCGGCAGCGCGGCGGCACCGGCGCAGGATTTTCAGGTGGAAATTCTTGACTTTTTTGGAGAAAGCTATAATCTGGCAGCAATTGGCGTGAAAACAGACACTATGGTTGATACGGTGAGTACTAATGGTGTTGCTACATATACTGTGAATCTCACGTTTACGGGGAATGGCATAGCGTGGTCGAATCTTGGCGACGGTTTTTATGTGCGGCTGGTAAGCGGCAGTGCGGCCGGATGGTTATATGATGAGATGGATTACTATGTCATTTGCGAGTTTGACAGCGGTACGCAGACAAATTGTACGATTACGATAAATGATGGTTCGGAAAAAGAAGTGGATTTTGCCGCCTTTACCTGCACCTACACCGGCTACACTCTGAATTTTGAGACGAATGGCGGCAGCACGCTTGACAGTGTGTCAGCGGCAACCGGAACAGAAATTGATCTTACAGATTCCGCCTACACGCCGACCCGGGCCGGTTATAGCTTTACCGGCTGGTACACAGACAGCAAACTGACAACGGCAGTGGATTCTGTCATTCTTGACGGAGATAAAACCGTCTACGCCGGTTGGGAGGAAATCACTTACACCTGGGAGGTCCCGGTGGAAATCACGGTTAAAAACGGCGGCAGCGTGAGCGCACCGGAGAAGAATTTTGCATTGGAGGTCCTCGTCAACGGAAAAACGGTCGACGGCGTGGGAACTGTTGAGGGGATTAAGATGGATCCTTGCAGCGTCACCGCCACAGGAGACGGAACATTTACGCAGACAGTTACATTGACCGGCAGTTATGACGCGGCAAAGCTGGTGAAAGAAAATGGATTTACCATCGGGCTGGCGGACGACGGTGAGGCAGGCTGGAGCTGTGACGATACAGTCTATAATGTTACCGTAAATTTTGACTGGGAAACGGGAGAGATGGCATATATTTCAGTTGAGGAATCTGTTCAAACCCAGGCTCTGCTGCTCCAGGCCAGTTCTCTGACTGCCGACCCTGCCGTGTTTACCTGTACCTACACCGGCTACACTCTGGACTTTGAGACGAACGGCGGCAGTGAGGTGGACAGTGTGGCAGCGGTGACCGGAACAGCGATTGACCTTTCTGCCTATACAACGACCCGCAGCGGGTACACTTTCACCGGCTGGTACAAAGACAGCGAACTGACAACGGCAGTGGATTCTGTCACGCTTGACGGTGATAAAACCGTGTACGCTGGCTGGAAGGCTGATACGGAAGCAGATGTCAATCAGTATACACTGACCTTTGAGACAAACGGAGGCAGCGCGATCGACAGCGTGACCGTCGCGGAGGGAACTGAGATTGATCTGTCTGATTATGTTCCGACCCGCAGCGGGTACACTTTCACCGGCTGGTATACAGACAGTGCTCTGACGAA